>CAUZNJ010000243.1:0-3833 GCA_963580965.1 Alphaproteobacteria bacterium
CAATAACAACTTAGAAAACTCCAGAGAGCCAAGATCGCGCATTCCTGGTGGCAGTGGGGCCCAGGCAAACATCGTCGCAGTTGGTGACGGAATCGGCCAACCTGCCGCCTCCAAACCGTGAATAAGCACGTCCCGCCGCTCTTGATAGAGCGTGCGAATTTCATCGACACATTCCTGCGGGCCATTGAGAGCCGCCGTTGCCGCCACCTGGATCGGTGTGAACGCACCATAGTCGAGGTAAGATTTAATACGTGCCAAAGCAGAGATAAGTTTTTTATTTCCGACTGCAAATCCGATCCGCCACCCCGGCATTGAGTAGGTTTTGCTCATCGACGTGAATTCAACGGCAATCTCGCGCGCGCCAGCCACTTGTAAAATCGACGGTGGCGGAGGGGTGTCAAAATATATTTCTGCATAAGCTAGGTCCGAAAAAATGTAAATTTCATGGCGTCGGCAGAAGTCAACGACATCACGATAAAAATCGATACTAGCTAATTCCGTCGTCGGGTTATTGGGGTAGTTTAACACCAAAGCCGTGGGCTTCGGCACGCTATGACGGACAGCGCGATCAAGAGCTGACAAGAAGTCTTCGTCCGGCTTCACCGGAACGTTGCGCACCACGGCGCCCGCGATAACAAAGCCAAACTGATGAATCGGATAGCTGGGATTTGGTACCAGAATCACGTCACCGGGGCTGGTGACCGCCGTTGCCAGATTCGCCAATCCTTCTTTGGATCCCAACGTGACGATAATTTCTTTATCGGGATCAAGATCAACGCCGAATCTCCGCCCGTAATAGGCCGCCTGCGCCCTCCGTAGGCCGGTAATGCCACGCGATGATGAGTAACGGTGCGTTTTAGGGTCGCGCACCACCTCCGTCAGTTTGTCGACAATGTGCTGGGGCGTCGGTACATCTGGATTGCCCATACCCAGATCAATGATGTCGTCACCAGCGGCACGGGCTCGCGCTTTCATCTCGTTAACTTCGGCAAAAACATACGGCGGGAGACGCCGGATGCAGTGAAATTCCTGCTCCATCATGGTGTCCAGCTCCGGCGGGGTTTAGCAATTCCGCCTCGAAGGTTACAATTCTAAGTAGATCTCCGCGCGCCGATTGCCTGCTTCGCCAGTCGGCATGACCTCATGATATAGCGGCTCGGAATCCGCCCGCGCATCAATACTAATCGCATTGCGCGGCAATCCCATTCTAATCAGCGCACGCGCAACACTATCGGCACGGGAAAGGGAAATCTTTAAATTCACCTGATGGTGGCGGCCTTCATCCATGGTCTTCGTTCGACTGCTGGCATGCCCCACGACGTTCACGGCCCCACCACGCAGACGATGCAGAGCCGACACATCAGCAAGAATCTTTAAGTCAGTTTCGCTAAGTTTCCATGAACCGTTGGAAAAAATAATGGTAGCAACTTTCTCCATGCCAAAGTGCGGCAACGATACCTGGCGACCGGCATTAGCAGGTCCAACGACACCTGCAGACGAAATATAAACCGTGCCACCGAGCCCTGCCTGAACGCCAGAACCGTCTCCGGATGCCACCTGCAACGGGAGACGACTCTGCTCGGCAATGCGCGCCCGAAATACATCTGCAATGCTCGACGCCACTGCTGTCGAGCTTACCACAGGTGCACTCGGCCTCTCCAGAATACCAACTACACCTAACCCGGCCTGAACGCCCACGCCGGCTTCAGAAGTCATTTGCGACGGCAGACGGCTCTGCTCAGCAACACGCGCCCGGAATACATCGGCAACGCTCGACGCCACTGCTGACGCCTGAACCACAGGTTTGCGCGGCTTTTCCGGCAGGGCTGCCACACGCTGGCGTGCTAGCAAAGGCTTAACAGTAGGCAGTGGCAGTGGCCGAATACCTTTCGCGATTTCGGGTGCAACTTGTCTTTGCGCAACAGGGGCTAACGCCATCAGCGAACCGGCGGTTGCACCCTGGCGAAGGATGACTTCGGAAGAATAACCCGCTTGTGGTGTGTCTGCGACAAGACCTTCGGCGATCTGCGTTTTGGTTTCAGCCCTAGTTACCTGAGGGCGGGCTGGCACGGAGGAAAGGTCGGGATACGACTCATCATCATCTAAGAAAAAATCCGCTAGACTACTATACCACTCCCTAGATTCGGCCCTAGCTACCTGAGGGCGGGCTGGCACGGAAGAAAGGTCGGGATACGGCTCATCATCATCTAAGAAAAAATCCGCTAGACTACTATACCACTCCCTGGATTCGGCCCTAGCTACCTGAGGGCGGGCTGGCACGGGGGAAAGGTCGGGATACGGCTCATTTCCAACCTGCGTCGGCCTGAGGCGATCAGCAGCAAGAGACCCTTCTAACGGAGTGACCCCTCGTGTCTGCCTCTCATCCTTGTCGACAAACAAGTCGGCTGTATTTTTATACCACTCGACCGGGTTGATGGCATCGGGCACCTGACTACACCCTGTCGTTACCATCACCACCGCCAGCGGCAATGCTATCCGCTTTAGCATAGGAAAAATCCTCAGGGCATTTCGGAAAACCAACGCCACCACTGGCAACTCAAGCTCTTGCTCATTTTTCGGCGCTTGCATAGCAGGCCTCCCATTAGGCAGGCGGACAAACAATGGCCAATTGGTCACGTTGCCCAATATTGGTTAGTGATAATACAAACGCGCAGCGCTCGCGGGCCAGCTTGCAAATTTAACACCGATCCTATGCAGCGCGTATCATTTGCAAATCCTGGTCGATCTTAGAGGAACGGTCAATGGACGATCAACCGCACACCGGTAATGTTGCAAACGATAATTCCTTAGACGCAGCCGTTGCGGATTTCGTCGAGCCCAGCCCGAATCTCGATTCGGCGTTTCTTACCCGTCAAGCCGAGCAGGGCAATGGTGGTAAATCCACCTACCGCTAAAAGTACACCTACTGGATGAATGGTCGAAAGGTCAAGGACGCGGACGCATGGCTGTCGGGGTTAACCGAGTGCCAAGGTTTCTGGTGGCTGGGTCGGAATGATTGGCTCTCACGAAAGGGCGACAAGAAACAGGTGCAGGTGCGCCAGCCCAGCCACTGGCTTTTGAAATCACTGGCCAACGCTCCAGAATCTATTTCAAAGCGAATTCCGAGTAATTATCGCACCATCAACCAACACATATGTGAAGCCTACTCTTGCTCAATACAGATCAACACACGACATTTGCCCTGGTTGAATACAAGCGTAACCATCGGCAACCGTTGCTTTAGCTTAGCAATAAACGCATGGTTGCAATTGACTTGCAGAGATGACGCCTTATGATCCCGCGGCTCCGGGGCAATCCTTTCTGAACCGCAGTTTTTTTCATCGAAGTAGCCAGTCTGTTCCAGACCGCATGAATTTCTCTGAACTTGGGCTTAGCGACGAGCTTCTCCGCGCCGTGATTGACGCTGGATACACGACCCCGACGCCAATTCAACGCGAGGCGATCCCCCATGTTCTCCGGGGCCGTGACGTACTGGGTTGCGCTCAAACAGGAACTGGTAAGACTGCGTCATTCACTCTACCGATGATTGAAGTTCTTGCCGCTGGCCGCGCCAGGGCCCGCATGCCGCGCTCGTTGATCTTGGAGCCGACACGTGAGCTGGCAGCCCAGGTTGCCCAGAATTTTGACACATACGGAAAGTACTTCAAGCTAACCAAAGCCCTAATCATTGGTGGCGTATCCATGGATGATCAGATGCGCATCCTTGACCGCGGGGTTGACGTCTTGATCGCCACACCAGGCCGCCTTCTTGACGTATTTGCACGCGGTCACCTGCTGCTGAGCGACGTCAAAATTCTGGTTATTGATGAGGC
>CAUZNJ010000244.1:0-3830 GCA_963580965.1 Alphaproteobacteria bacterium
TTGGGTTACAGGTGGTCAGCATATGTTTTGATGGCGCTGGGCATGGTAGTTTAGACGTAACATTTTGTGGCGCATCGATTTTAGCTAACAAGATCTTGATGCGTTAGCATTGGATTTCATGATTTAGCTCTGTGCTCTGGGCAGATCATTCGACAAGGTAGGATGTTGGGTTAGCCATTCTTCTCAGCAGGGCATATTCTTGATCGTTTTCACAATGGCCCACCGCGGTCCATAATTACCGTAATAGGTAGGGAGACGCATCATGCTCGATCACGTTCAGACTGAGAAAGTAAGCAGTGCTGGAATCGGCGAAATCAGCATGGTGGCGATGACTGGGTGCCTTGGCTACGGCTTTACGGAACAAGCGTTCCAACGCGCGTTGGACGCGGGTATGGATTTCATCGGCTGCGATGCCGGATCAATGGATCCGGGGCCTTACTACCTGGGTGAAGGCATTCCGTTCGTCAGCCGCGAGGCAAGCAAACGGGACCTGTCCATCATGCTCGAGGGTGCGATTGCGCACGGTATACCGCTGCTGATTGGCACCAGTGGCGGCGGTGGTGGCGAGCCGCATCTCGCCTTCACACGCCAACTCGTCGAGGAGATCGCTGCGGAGAAAGGCCTCCACTTCAAGATGGCAATGGTTCACTCTGAGTTGGGCCAGGACTACTTGTTGAAGAAAGTACGGGCCGGGAAGGTCCGTCCCCTCGGTCCAATTGGCGAATTGACGGAGGACGATGTTCGCAACACGCATAGGGTCGTTGCAATGATGGGGGTAGAACCCTATCACGAGGCCCTCAAGGCAGGCGCCCAGGTTATTCTTGCAGGGCGTTCTAGTGATGCTGCCATATATGCTGCTATCCCCACTATGCGTGGTGCGGACCCGGGGTTGGCATGGCATCTCGGTAAAGTCATTGAATGCGCTGGTGCTGTCGTCGAACCCAAGATTGGTCAGGATTGTGTCATTGGCCGTCTCCACAACAGCGATTTTGTTGTCGAGCCCGGCCATCCGGATAAGTGTTGCCCACGCATCCGCATCGCGGCCCACACATTGTATGAAAATCCCAGCCCCTATCATCTGATTGAGCCAAGCGGAACATTGGATACGACCGGATCGACTTATGAGCAGATCGATCCCCGGTCGGTAAAGGTCGCAGGCAGCAAGATGCACTTGGCCGATGTCTATACGGTGAAGCTTGAAGGGGTCAAACGGCTCGGTTTCCGCACCATGTTCATCGCTGGTATTCGTGACCCTGGCCTGATCAGCCAGATGGACACCTACATTTCGACTAATACCGCGAAGGTTGCTGAAGAAGCCGCAGGTATGGGTATTGCCGACAGTGATTACACCCTGACGTATCGAATCTATGGCCGCAACGCGGTGATGGGAAGTCTGGAGCCAGTCAAGGAAACCCAGGCTCACGAAGTCGGCCTTCTAGTCGATTGCATCGCCAAGGATGAGGCTACCAGCCGGATGATCCTGGCCAAGGCTCGCTATTGCTGCCTGCACAATGATTTTCCCGGCCGCATGTGCATTTCGGGCAATTTGGCGTTTCCGTTCTCACCTTCAGATATCTCGGTGGGCTGGGTTTACAGTTTTCATATCTGGCATGTTATGGAATTGGAAGACCCTCTGGAACCGTTCCCCATAGAACTGGTGGAGGTCTAAGCGTGGCATTGCTCAAGAATCTCGCCAAGGTCATACGCTCAAAAAATGCGGGTGCCCTGCAGCTTACGCTTGATGTCATGTTCGCTGACGAAGCGACTTATACCCGGGTCCGCGACAGCGACGCATTGAATGCTCATCAGGTGGCATTCCTCTATGGCATCTCGCACAACAAAGTATCGGTTATTCCTTATGATGTTGCCTATGCGATCAAGGTAACCATTCCGCGTGCAGCGCCGTCCGGCGATCCCACCGATAGCGATGTTTACGGTGCCCAACAACATGCGCCGTTACTCGATATCGTTGTGCCGGACTAGGCTGGACGATGTCGAGTAGTTCCTCACAGAAAGAATGAGGGGCAATATATGTGGACGTTATCAGAACCAAACTTATGTCGTTGGACTTGGTTCTTTTGGTCAGCATCAGCTTACACTTTTAGCTTAACATCCTGCTGACGACCTGCGGCTATGCTCCTGGAATTACCTATGCTATTTGGTTCATTGTGAGGAGATAGACCCGATTGGAGCGGTCTCTTCTAATGCTGTACCTTTCCAAGATAGGTTATTAGCCAACGACGCGACTTTGCCGATGATTAGTAGAGTTGGCACAGCACGGTCGGCTTCTGCGAGACGGGCAGGGAGGTAGGCTAGTGTCGTCAATTCAGTATGCTGCATAGGCAATGTACCCTCGTAGATGATGGCTGCGGGTGTGTTAGCGGATAGCCCGGCGCGGATCAGTGATGCGGACAGACGTTCGGCATTGGTGCGCCCCATGTAGATAACTAATGTTGTGTTTGGGTCGGCCATGGATTGCCAATCAGCGTCTAAGTCGTGGCCGGACTGGTAATGTCCTGTGATAAAACGAACTCCCGTCGCTAGGCCTCGATGGGTTAATGGAATGCCGGCATAAGCCGAGCATCCCGTTGCGGCGGTAATCCCGGGGACAACCTCATAGGGAATACCTAGACGGGCCAGATGTTCCGCTTCCTCGCCACCCCGGCCGAAGATGAATGGATCGCCGCCCTTCAGCCGGACGGTGGTGTGACCGGCGCGGGCAAGGCGGACCAGATGGTCGTTGATTTCTTCCTGTGGCATGTGCTTGCCGCGGGCAACCTTGCCGGCAAATACTTGGGTGGCTCCAGAAGGAATGAGTTCGAGTACCCCCGCCGAGACAAGGCGGTCATAGACGACAACATCGGCGGTGCGCAGCAGGCGCTCAGCCTTGCGAGTCAGTAGTTCAGGGTCACCTGGACCGGCGCCTACCAGATAGACCATCCCAAGATTCGTCATGCTGCTCTTCCGCCACGCCATGCCTATTGTCTGACTTAAGACTACACGGCGCGAAGCGGCCGCGCATCCCGCGAAGTCAAATGCCGTGGTGGGCCTGGTTCACGTATGATAATCATGATACTGGCACGTAATTACGGGCTAGCTCGACCATGATTCCCGTGCGGAAAGAATGGAGAAATTGTTGTCCGACGCCAATGTTGAAACGGTTGCTCTGCCGCGAACTGATCGGGCGGTTGTGATCTGGTTGTCAGTTATTGTGACGATGGTCTTTATGATGGTCCTATTGGGCGGCCTGACGCGCTTGACCCACGCCGGTCTTTCCATGGTGGAGTGGCAGCCCTTGACCGGCTGGCTGCTGCCGCGGACCGGGGCTGCATGGCATGATGCCTTTGCTGCTTATCGCCAATTTCCAGAGTACCAGAATCTCAACGTCGGTATGACCCTAGAAGAATTCAAAGATATTTATATGATGGAATATACACACCGGCTGTGGGGGCGGTTGATCGGGATTGTTTTTGTCTTGCCTTTAATCTTTTTCGTATGGCGCCGCCGCGTCAACGCGGCAATGGGTCGCTTGATGATATTGGCCTTCATTCTTGGCATGCTTCAGGCTGGGATGGGCTGGTATATGGTCATGAGTGGTCTTGCCGTTGATCCTGACGTGAGTCCCTATCGGTTGACCGCGCACCTTGGGCTGGGAACTCTAATCTTTTGCATCTTGGTGTGGGCATTGCTGCGCGCTGCACGGCCTAGGACTTGGGCATACGGAACCCATGCGGGCCCGATGGTTCTGGGCTGGTCTATAGTTGTGGGTGTACTAATATTTACGACGATACTTGCTGGTGGGTTCGTGGCTGGGCTTGATGCGGGGTATA
>CAUZNJ010000245.1:0-3807 GCA_963580965.1 Alphaproteobacteria bacterium
AAACAGCGTAATGAGGTCGCCGGCAAAGGCACCGCCGATTGCGGCACCGGCATATATCAATCCAGACATCTGCTGGACGGTGTCTTTGATATGGAACGCAAAAATAATGCTGATTGCGGCGGCTATATGGAATATATAGCCAAAGATAAGGCTCAGACCATCGATCCGCACTGGAGAAAGTGTGTAACCGAAAATGTCGAAGGCGAAATGAACGCCTTCCGGAATGATCAAAAGCCCCCAGAATCCGACAATAGGTAGGGCTAGCATATACGCGTTGCGTACAACCTGAGGCAGAAGGGGAACGAGGATCGCCCCGATGATTAGGAGCAGGCCGGGCGGAAACTCAATCATCGTCGGCCTCGTCGTAATAATCCTCTGACCGCATCAGAATTTTGCGGAGCACCTTGGCGCTGAGGACGAGAAACACGCAGCCGATAAAGCCATACCAGCCGTACATGCCGGGAATCCAGTCCTCTACGGCATAGTGAACATGTTTGTGATAGAAAAAATCAGCAATCACGCTTAAGGCGCAGGCAATATATAGCGCCCAGATGATTTTGTTGACGTTGTTCTGGTCATCGAGCCAGTATTTTTTGTCATCGGGCTTTTGTTGATTTGCCATTTTACCCTCCACCTCAGCCCTGAATTCCCGCAACTGGCGCTAATAATCGGTAGATTTTGTCGGCATAGAAGAACAGGAGAACGCAGCCGACACTCGTAATCGCCATTGCCAATAGACAGAAGGGCGGGGCTTCGCGAACGTTTCCAAACCGGACACCGTTCCAGAAGCTTGGTTCGCCATGATGATCATCTTCGTGATGGTGACCATTATCCTTCGCCTCGCTAAAGAAACCGCGGGCAACCAATGGCATTAGATAAGCGATATTGAGTAGGGAGCTGATCATAAAGACAAACATGAAGATGACTTGTCCGGCATCAGCAGCCGCTAACATGAGATACCATTTACTCCATGATCCACCGAGCGGCGGCAGGCCGATCACGCTCAGCGAACCGATGAAGAAGAATAAGAAGGTTATGGGCATAACGCGGCCCAACCCATCCATTTCGGAAACTTCGGTTTTGTGGCTGGCAACCAGGATGGCGCCAGCGCAGAAGAATAAGGTTATTTTACCAAATGCATGCATGGCAATATGCATTCCGCCTCCGATGATCCCCAGGCTACTGGCGAGAGCGGCACCGAGAATGATGTAGGAGAGTTGGCTAACCGTCGAATAGGCGAGCCTAGCTTTAAGATTGTCCTTTTTCAGTGCAACACAGGACGCTGCGATCACCGTAAAGGCGGCGATATACATCAGCCAATCGTCTTGCGAGATACCCGCCAGAGTATCTATGCCGAAAATATAAACAATTACTTTGAGAACGGTGAATACACCGGCCTTTACAACCGCGACAGCGTGCAACAAAGCGCTGACCGGTGTTGGTGCGACCATGGCGGCGGGTAGCCATCGATGCATTGGCATCAAGGCGGCCTTGCCGATGCCATACATATAGAGGAAGAGCAGTAATCCTAGGATAGGGCCGTCTGCTTTGCCTTTAAGAATGCCGCCTGGCGTGAAGTCTAAGGTACCTGTCAGGTACCAGGTCCAAATGATTGCGAGGAGCAGGAAGGCGATTGAGGTGCCAATCAGGATACCAAGGTATGTCCGCCCGGCTTTGACAGCATCTTTGGTTTCGGAGTGGGTGACAAGTGGATAGGTCGAAATCGTGAGCACTTCGTAGAAGATGAAGAGCGTGAGCATATTTCCCGCAAAAGCAATTCCCATCGCACTTGAGATAGCGATAGCAAAGCACGCATAAAAGCGTGTCTGCTGTACCTCATGATGTGAGCGCATATAGCCGATCGCATAGATCGTCGTGACGACCCAGAGTCCCGATGCCACCATGGCAAACAACATACCAAGTGGTTCGACTTTGAACGCTATCGGTAAACCCGGGACAATCTCGGCTAGGATAAAGCCTGGACGGCCACCGGAAGTTACTTCTGGCACGAGGCCATAAACAATCAGGGCCAAGCAAACAGATGTGGTCAGCGTGATTGCTTCCCGAATGTTGGGATAGCGATCATTCAGCAGGATTAAGAGCGTCCCAAAGAGGGGAAGCCCGATGGCAAATGCGACTGCGGTGCCCCCACTCATGAGCCTACCCCGAGTAGCTGTTGCGCGGCCTGTTTGGCTACGCCGACGGTTAGATCAGTGTTGATCCCGTAATAGACACTGGCACCAATTAATATCCAGGTTGGAATAAGCATTGCCGGCGGCGCATCTTCAATTTTAGGCGCGTCTTCCGGAATCGGTTTTAGATAGGCGACCTCGACGACACGCCAGATATAGACGACAGCGAGAAGGGAACTCAGCAGGACGAGAGCGGCGGCAAACCACCAGCCACGTTCGAGGGCACCCAAGACCAGATACCATTTGCTGATAAAGCCAACGGTGAGGGGAACACCTATTAAACCGAGGCCACCGACGACGAAAGCGCCCATTGTCCATGGCATACGGCGGCCCATACCTGCCATGTCGTTGATATTCACCGAGGCAATTCGGTAGAAAATACAACCCAGAGCAAGGAACATTCCGCCCTTCATAAGGGCATGATTGAAGAGATGGATAATCCCGGCAGACAGCCCGTTAACATTGGCAAAGCTGATGCCGAGGATTATGTAACCAATTTGGGCGACGGAGGAGTAGGCCAGCATCCGCTTGAGGTTGGTCTGGAAGATGGCCACAGCTGAAGCCGCGAACATTGCGATGACTGCGAGCACCAGCAAAATTGTATCAAGTGGCATGACGCCAAATGATAATTTCACGTTAAAGATCGTGAACAGGAACCTGAGCAGTACGTAGACCGCCACTTTAGTTGCCGTGGCTGCGAGAAAGGCGCTAACGACTGATGGCGCATAGGTATAGGCGTTCGGGAGCCAGAGATGCAGCGGGAAGAGGGCGAGCTTCAATGAAATGCCGACGACCAGGAAGCCAAAAGCTGCGCCAATGGTTCTGCTTAACGGTTGATCAGCCAGACGCTTGGCCAAATCCGCCATATTGAGTGTGCCGGTTTCCGCATACAAAAGACCGATGCCAATGACGATAAAGGTCGCGCCAATCGTGCCCAACACGAGATATTGGTATGAGGCAGTAAGGGCACGCCGATCTTTGCCCATTGCGATTAGAACATAAGAAGACAGGGATGAGATTTCGAGGAACACAAACAAATTGAAGGCGTCACCGGTGATCGTGACACCGAGGAGGCCGCACAAACACAGCATATAGGCCGTGTAAAACATATAGATGCGGTTGGTGCCGAACTCAGCGCGAACGCTTTCGCGAGCGTATGGCGTAACAACAGCGCCAATGGCGGATACGATCAACAGGACGAAGGCGTTTACGAAATCAATTCTGTATTCGATGCCAAGTGGTGGTGCCCAATTTCCCATATGATAGCTAATGACGCCTGCGTCCATGACCTGCTGCAATAGCAGCCAGGAAATCACCAGACTGGCCCAAGAACCGAACAGCGCGACGATCCATGACCAATCACGATAGCGCACCAGCATGCAGAGCGGTGCGCAGATTAGCGGAATGACGACCTGTAATGCGGGGAGATGTTCTATCACGATTCCCCGTCCTGAATGTGTATTTCGTCTTCTTCTATGGTTCCGTATGCCTCATTAATTCTGACGACCAATGCGAGGCCAAGCGCCGTCGTAGCGACGCCAACCACAATAGCAGTAAGAATAAGGACATGGGGCAGGGGATTAGAGTAGACGGTTATCCCTTCGGCAATAATCGG
>CAUZNJ010000246.1:0-3756 GCA_963580965.1 Alphaproteobacteria bacterium
CCTGCCTGCTTTGATAAGCTTGGCGGGCCGCAATATCCCCAAGCACCCCCCGACAGCGGCGTCGAGTTCTGCTTAAATGTGCACGCTAGATTAATCATCGTCCGGATCCCACCAAATACGCCACCCAAGGATGCAGGATAGCGCGGGAAACTTCAGCGTTAGCCTTAACTTCAGGCCACCATCTAGTTTGCTATAATACGCCTTGTGGCCAAACCCCGCCCATTCGAAATAGGTGACGGCGATGCGGCCTTGGAAAGCATGGGAAATGTTATCTGGAAATTATATTCGTCTAAGAACGGGCAGAGAGACGCTCAATGTGCGGCAAGAATGTCTTCGGTGGCGTCGATAACAAGCAACCATATTTTGGGGCAATAAAATGAGCACGGAAATGATAGTCGGGTTTGTCGGCATCGGCACCATGGGAGACCCGATGGTGCGTCATGTCGCGGCAGCGGGCTATGCCGTGGTGGTCTACGATACCAGTCCCCAGGCCATTGCCCGAATAGCCAAGGTCTCAGGAATCGAAAAGGCGGGGAGTCTCGCCGAGCTCGCCACCCGCTGCAACACCATTATTACCATGCTGCCTAATGGCAAGACCGTCCATGAGGTTATCCTCGGCAAACCAGACACTAAGAACGATTGCCTAAGCGCCGGTCTACGCGCCGGCAGTATGATAATCGATATGAGTTCTTCCGACCCCATCGGCACCCGCCAGCTCGGTGAAGAACTAGAGAGCTTTGGTCTGCGGCTGCTAGACGCGCCCGTATCCGGCGGCCGCAAGGGCGCAGAGCAAGCGACGCTGGCCATCATGGTGGGCGGAGAGACGGCGCCGGTAGAAGAATTCCGGACTCTGCTCGGCACCATGGGAAAAATTGTCCATCATGCTGGGCCGCTTGGCTCCGGACATGCCGTCAAAGCGCTAAACAATTATGTCTCAGCAGCAGGATTTACAGCGGCACTAGAAGCTATGCTAGTTGGCCACCGTTTTGGCATCGACCCCGGCACCATCATCGATATCATCAACACGTCCTCGGGGCGAAACAACTCGACCGAGACCAAAATCCACCAACAGGTTCTACCCCGTTCGTTCAAACAAGGATTTGCCCTTGGCCTGATGGCCAAGGACCTACGTACGGCACTTGATCTCGCTCAGGGTATAGGCCTCGACTTACCACTGGCTAAACACTGTGTCGGCATCTGGAATAAAGCTGAGGCAACCATTGGCGGCGACACGGACCACACCGAACTACTTCGCTACCTAGAACAAGCGACGGGTGAATATCTGGACGGTTGAGTTAACCTCGCCTCAGGAAACTGCCGCGCTCGTGAAGTCATCGAACAAAGACCAAAAAATCGCTCGGATATGATCCTGTTCACCAAGGATTTCGTGCCGGGATCCTGGAATAATTTCAATCCGGGCGCCGGGCAACCCAATCCGGTGTAGCTTGTATATCGCCCGGTTATTGACGACCCGCTCATCACCGGCGCAAATCAGCAGGCTGGGCGTCGAGATGGCTTGGGCATAGGCCGGCTTGAGCAAGGCAGCGCCCGAGCGCATGCCGGCGCGAAGCCATGCAAGTGTAGGGGGCCCTGTTGCAAGCGTTGGGTCGTTGTCGATGTAAGCATGCGTGCGCCAGAAACGCTCCTCATCCTTCGTTAATGGATTGGCAGCGAATCTTCGTTCGCGAAGGCCATAACCATGGCCGCCAGGAACGTAACGTGCGCCAAGGCCTACCGCGCAACCAGATTCTGCGATGATCCGTGACATCAGGGTTACAATTCCGCCTCGCGCGGGCACACAAATCATAGGCGCAATATGGATGGCCTTGGCGATCATCCCAGGATGATCGTGCAGAAAGTGCAGGCCAATATTGCTGCCCATGGAATGGGCCAGGATGTGCAACGGTCCCTGGTTCCAGCCGCGCAAGGCTTCGGTGGCAAAAATATTTAAGTCCGTCAAATAGTCACTAAAGACATCAATATGCCCTTTATACGCAGCCGGCAGTATGCGTTCCGATGCCCCCTGTCCACGCCAATCGAGAACCCATGCAGCGAGATTTCGCCGCTGCAGCTCGGCAACGGTTTCGAGATATTTCTCGATGAATTCTGTGCGCCCCGGCAATATCAGAACCCCCCCTCGACCCGGCGCCTCCGGAGCCGGCCAGTGGGCAGAACGGATATAGGCGCCATCGAAAGACTGGAAAAACTGGGCCCGGCCGCCAGTCGACTCAATAGTCGGCATAGTGTCGCTAGTTGTGGCATCAAGTCTGGCCAGGGGAGCGGTTGTGGTCATTGTATCGTGTTGATCTCTACAACCGTTAAACGAGGGGAGGGGTATTCTGGCAACGATGTTCTAAACCGGCAACTCCACTGGGTCGGAGATGGGGGTTGGCTGCCGCCGTAACACGGGTAGTATGGATTTGAATTGCTAATCCATACGCCAAGGTGACATGAACAATACCTCCGCCGTTGACCTGACCCGCCATAATTCATTTCCTTATTGGACGCGAATTACCATCCGCTTCGGCGATATGGACCGTATGCAGCACATCAACAATATGGCCATCGGTGACTATTTTGAGACGGCACGGGTTGAATTTCGTGAACGCATCCATCCTCCACTTGACATCAGCGAAGGGGTCGGCATCGTCATTCGTCGGATCTGCATTGATTTTGTTGGCCAAGCTCATTATCCCGGCGAGGTCGAGGTCGGCACACGAATTCTACGCATTGGAAATTCGTCATACACCTTGGGCCAAGGCGTATTTCAAGAGGGCTACTGTTTCGCCACCACTGAGACCGTCAGCGTCTATGCCGACTCACGGGCAGGAAAATCTTTATCTCTGCCCCCGGTTCTTCGCGAAGCGCTTGGTAAGTACATGGGGGTGGCGCCGCCGGCTGGCGGCTAAGCAGTGTCAACGCCCCTCAAAACGGGGGTTCCTCTTTTCGCGAAATGCGGCCATGCCTTCAGCCTTATCATTGCTGGAAAACAATATTTGGAATGCTTTTCTTTCCAGCCGCATGGCTGTATCCAGCGGCGCGTCGGCCCCGGCCAGCACAACTTCCTTAATCTGGCGGGTCGCCAGCGGCGGCAAGGAAGCTATACGCCCCGCCATTTCCAACGCGCGATCAAGTGTCTTATCGTCGTCAACCACCTCGCTGACGAATCCTAAGCGATAACCTTCCTCAGCATCGACCCGCTCGGCTGTCAGCAGAAAGCGCATAGCCCGGTACTTGCCCAATGCGCGCACCAGTCGTTGAGAGCCCCCGGCGCCTGGCATAAGGCCGATGTTTGGTTCCGACTGGGCAAACAGCGCGCCGCGTCCAGCGACGATGATGTCAGCATGCAGTGCCAGTTCCATCCCCCCGCCGAGTGCAAAGCCTTGTACGGCCGCTATCACTGGCTTGCTGCAAGTGCGCAATGGCTCCCAATAACGTTCCGTCTCTGCTAGAAACTGCTCAATGGCGTCGCGCGGCTCAAACTCAGCAAGATCGGCGCCGGCGACAAACGCCTTGTCGTTTCCCGTAACGACGATGACACGAATATCATTATCAGCACTTAGACTGACAAAAACTTCGGCCAGTTGCTGACGCATAGCCAGGTTCATCGCATTTAATTTATCCGGGCGATTAAGGCGGATCAGCGCAACATGTGGTTTCGGTAGTTCTAGGAGTACCGCTATCTCAGTTTCGTCAGGCATATTCATACTGCCCCTTTGTCCCTACGCTTCGCGAGCGTCAAGTTTCTTAACGGTC
>CAUZNJ010000247.1:0-3725 GCA_963580965.1 Alphaproteobacteria bacterium
TCCTTGATTTGCACGGGGGCTCGGCAGATGGTTACGGACCATCGGACGCACTCTGCAACGCGCTCCAGGTCCTCAATCATTTGCAGGATTGCCAGGAGGATTATCGCCTGCTCAACCGTGTGTACTTACCCGAAGATTGGATGATGGCCGAAGGCCTTGAAATTGATGATCTCAAACGCGATTCAAGCACCAATCCAATGCGCTCAGTACTCGATCGGTGTCTTGATGGCACGGACGCCTTGCTTAATACGGCAAAGGCCTTGCCTGGTGGACTTGTGAATTGGCGTCTGGCTCTTGAGTCCGCTGTAATCATCGATATTGCGGAAAATATTTCTGTCCTGCTTCGCCGTCGCGATCCACTTGCTGGCCGTGTGAGGCTCGGACTTTTCGGTTTCTTTGCATGTGGATTACGAGGTATCTGGTTCGGCTTTGCCGAGCGGCTGCATTTGGCTCGTGGTCGGCGATGATACCTCTTGCTGCCGTTGCTGCTGCTTCCTTCGCTGTCTGGATACTTATGGTCGTGCGCCGCGGTGGGTTTTGGCGCACTGACGTACGTCTTAGTGGTGTGAGCATGCGTCCGCCGGATCCACCACCCAAGGTCGTTGCTGTCATCCCTGCTCGAGACGAGGCCGAAACCATTGGTGCGGCCGTTGCCTCACTATTGATTCAAAACTATCCGGGGCTTGCTGCCGTTATTGTCGTTGACGATAATAGCGCTGACGGTACCGCTGAATCAGCCCGCGCCGTAGCCCGCCACGATGACAGATTAAGCGTAATCAGCTGCCCCTCTTTGCCAGAAGGCTGGTCGGGTAAGGTATGGGCCCAACATCAGGGTATCAAAGCTGCTGTTGCTGCCATACCTGATGCTGATTATTTTTTGCTCACAGACGCTGATGTGGAGCACGAACGTGACAACCTGTTCAAACTGGTTGCCAAGGCGGAATCCGAAGGCCGTGACCTGGTGTCTTTGCTGGTACGCCAGAACACCGAAGGTCCATGGGCAAGATTGCTCATCCCGGCAATCGTTTTCTTTTTTCAAAAACTCTATCCCTTCAATTGGATCAATGACCCTGAACGGCCGACGGCAGGAGCTGCCGGGGGGTGTATGCTGGTCTATCGCCAGGCTCTGGAGGTAGTTGGCGGTGTTGAGCGCGTTCGTAACAATTTAATCGACGACTGCGCGCTAGCGACCGTTATGCAGCAGAACGGCTCTATCTGGCTGGGACTTTCAGAACATAGCCTTTGTCTTCGCCGCTACGGCGGGCTCGGCGATATCTGGAAAATGGTGGCACGCACATCCTATGAGCAACTCAATCATTCAACTATGGCTGTGTTTGCATCGACGGTTGGCATGGCGCTTTTGTACATTGCGCCGCCTATGTGTTTTGTTGCGGGACTACTGACAGGTGATGGTACGGCGACTTCAATGTCTTTTTTGGCCTTGTGCCTAATGATGTTGGCCTACATGCCGACATTAGGTTTCTACGGCGAATCAAAATGGCGAGCTTTTTTGCTGCCTGTCGCGGCCATCCTTTATATGCTGATGACATTGGATTCAGTTCGTCTCGCTTTACGTGGCATAGGCAGCCAATGGAAGGGCCGCAACTATCCTCCTGAGGGCCCTGTAGCATGAGCAGATCCGGGGCTATGGCCATTGCAGCAACGGACATAGCCTATGTTTATGGTGTTGTCCGGAAGGCAAATTCCTCGTTCACTGCTGGCATGCGCATGCTGCCCCGCGCCCCGCGTAATGCACTATATGCCGTCTACGCTTTTTGCCGCGAAGTCGACGACATCGCTGACGAACCGGGGGAGCTTGAGTACAAGCGTCAGGAACTTTCAACGTGGCGGGTCCGGATTAAAGGTATCTGTGTTGGCAATGCTGATGGTCCGCTGGCGCGGAGGCTTGTCACCGCGATCGCTGTCTATGGTTTGAAGCGGGAGAATTTTATCGCCATCATAGACGGCATGGAGATGGATGCGGAGCTCTGTGTGCGGATTGCAGACGATGCCCACCTCAGTCTTTATTGCGATCGGGTGGCCTGTGCTGTCGGACGGCTTTGTGCACGTATCTTTGGTATGGAGGAATATGCTGGGGACATGCTCGCCAAGTCCCTAGGTGAGGCGTTACAGCTTACCAACATTCTGCGTGACCTTCATGAAGATGCAGAACAGAATCGTCTCTACCTGCCAGCCGATCTTCTAGCGGCTAATGGCATTGTCCACACAGGTGATGCATTGGCAGTGCTGCGAAATTCTGCCCTGCCGGCTGTGTGCGAATCTATCGCCGAGCGTGCCCAGGTTCGCTATGACGAGGCCCGTGTACTTATTGCGGCTACCGAACGCCGTCAGGTTTTGCCAGCTGTATTGATGCTGGAATCCTATGGCCGCGTCTTGGCACGGCTTCGGCGGGGTGGCTGGCGTGATTTAGAGACCCGAATTTCCCTATCGCGTCCTGAAAAGTTTTGGCTGTTTTTACGTCATGGGGTTTTTGCTGGGTGAACGGCACCGTCCATGTCATCGGCGCTGGGATGGCAGGTCTTGCCGCAGCCGTCGACTTATCTCGACGAGGATCTAGAGTAGCGTTGCACGAGGCGTCTGGTCAGGCCGGAGGGCGCTGCCGCTCTTTTTATGACCCTACCCTTGGTCGTCTTATCGATAACGGAAATCATTTAATCCTCAGCGGCAATGATGCCATCAGCGCGTATCTATCGACGATTGGTGCTTCCGATGCTTTGATCGGTCCGAATCGGGCCCAATTTCCATTTATCGATTTGGTTGATGGTCTGCGCTGGTTACTTCGTCCCGGCGGGCGCCTACCTCTGTGGCTACTAGATAGTCGCAGGCGTGTGCCGGGAAGTAATCCAACTGACTACCTGCAGGTACTCAAGTTAGCGCGAGCCGGTCCCGGTGATACTGTTTCTAGTTTGGTTGGTCGTGATGGCGTTCTTTATCATCGTTTATGGGAACCGTTGACGGTTGCGGTACTTAACGCAACTCCGGATGAGGCAGCGGCAACTCTATTATGGCAGGTTCTTAAAGAGACTTTTGGGCGAGGGGAGGCAGCTTTTCGTCCGCGCCTTGCTCGTGCTGGGCTTGGTCCGAGCATTGTCGAGCCAGCCGTCACTTGGCTACAAGAGCGCGGTGTACAGGCGACGTTTCACCAACGCCTTCGCGCGGTTGGGGCTGTTAAGGGCACTGCAGCGACATTGTCATTTACCGATGGTGACGTCGCCATTGGTTGCGAAGATGCTGTGGTGCTTGCTGTGCCGCCATCCGTTGCTGTCAGCCTGTTGCCAGGTTTGATCGTACCCACCGAATTTCGCGCCATCGTCAATGGTCACTTTCGCTTGCCGGAGGTTCCCAAAGCGGACATGCCGTTCCTCATAGGGATAGTTGGCGGGACGGCACAATGGGTATTTGTACGAGGAGATGTCGCCTCGGTAACGGTCAGCGCCGCCGATGTGTTGACTGAGGAATCCTCGGAGTCAATTGCTGCGACCTTATGGCCAGAAGTCCTCCGCGCTCTCGGCTTTCCACCTGCTCCGTTACCAGCTTATCGCATCGTTAAGGAGAAGCGCGCGACGTTTGCTCAGACGCCGGAACAGATTCGCCTCCGACCGGGAACACGGACGTCACTTAATAATGTTGTGCTTGCTGGTGACTGGATTGATACCGGTCTGCCCGCAACAATTGAAGGTGCCGTTCGATCGGGGCAGGTCGCC
>CAUZNJ010000248.1:0-3719 GCA_963580965.1 Alphaproteobacteria bacterium
GGGTCTGGCCCGGCCAGGATGCCTCCGATGGCGGGTCCGAAAATGAATCCAAGGCCAAATGCGGCGCCGACAAAGCCCATGCCCTTGGCACGATTTTCAGGTGTTGTGATATCGGCGGCATAGGCAAAGGCAGCGGCAATATTGCCGGCCATGGCGCCGCCAAGAGCTCGGGCAGCAAATAGCATCCACAGGCTATCGGCCATGCCTAGCCATATATATGAGACAGTCGACCCGGCCATGCCGAGCAACAAGATCGGACGCCTACCAATGCGATCACTGAGCCGCCCCCAAAGCGGCGCGGCCGTTAGTTGAAACAACGAGTAGATGGCCATAAGCAGGCCAATATCATGTGGGTCAGCGCCGTAATGCTCGCCATAGAACGGCAGCAACGGAATGATGATGCCGAAGCCGATGAGGTCAATAAGAACGATCAGGAACAGGACGGGCATGGGATCAGTTTGGACCAGCCATCAGGGGGGGGGATGCTACATACGATCGTAGGCGCGGAGCCGGGAGGTCACCTATCGCTCGGTTAGCTTGATTTCTATTCGGCGATTGCTGCGGCGGGCAATGGTATCATTATCGGGGTCGAGTGGTTGAAACTCTCCGAACCCGGTCGCCGCCAGCCGGTCAGGGTGAATTCCGTTGTTAATCAGGAATTTGATGACCGAGATAGCGCGCGCGGACGAAAGCTCCCAGTTAGAAGGGTAGCGCGAAGTTGCGATCGGTACGCTGTCGGTATGGCCGTCAACGCGGAGTATCCAATTAATTTCCGAAGGAATTTTCAGGGAAATTTCCGCCAACGTTTCTCCCAACTGATCCAATTGCAAGCGGCCTTCTTCGCCAATTTCAGCCGACCCTGTATCGAATAAAACTTCCGACTGAAAAACAAATCGGTCGCCAACAATCCGGATACCAGGTTGATCCCCGAGTACCTTGCGTAGGCGTCCAAAGAACTCGGAGCGATAGTGGGAAAGCTCTTGTACCTTACTGGCCAGTGCGGCGTTGAGACGGGAACCGAGAGAAGAAATCTCCACCCGTTGATCTATCGCCAAGGTCTCGGATGCTTCTAGCATCACCGCTAATTTGTGTAGTTGGTTGCGTAGTGTCGCCATTTGACGGTTCAGCAGGGCGAGCTGAGCCCGTGCAGTATCAGAAATCTCTTTCTCCTGCCTAAGCCCTGCGCGCGAATTTTCAAGCTGTTCGCGGGCGATGCTGATCTGGTCGTCTTTGTCGATGACGACCGCATCTTTTTTGGCCAGCTGGCTGCGGGCGATACGCAGCAACTCACTTTCCTCGACGAGTTTAGTATTGGCTTTGGCAAGTTGCGACGATAGAGCTGAGATATCACGTTCGAGTCTTGAGCGCAGTTCGCGCAATGCGGAGATGTCCTGGATCAATAGGGCAAGCTGTTGGGTTGCCTCGTCGATTGCGGCCTGATCTGCCTGGCGGAGGCTCTCTGCCTCGGCGAGACGTGATGCCATCGTCGAGATATCCCTCTCTAATTCTTTTTTGAGAGCGTGCAATGTCTGGACGTTGGTAGTCAGAGCCGCTAGCTGCTGCACCTGCCCCTCAATTTTCCCCCTATCTGCGATAATTGTCTTGAAGGCATCTTCAAGGGACACGCTCAGGTGTTGAGCATCCTCTTCCGCCTTTGCTGTGCGCAATGAAAGGGTATCTACCGATAAGGATAGGCCATCACGCAAATCTACGGATGCTTGAAGCTCTTCTGAAAGCTGCGAGACGTTGATGCGCAAGTCGGTATTAGTCCGGCGCTCAAGAGACAGTAAGTCGGCAAGTTCGCTAACCTGGCCCTCCAGGCGTTGCAGTGCTTTGTCGCGGCCGAGGATTTCCTCGTTGAGAAAGAATTGCGCTAGGATGAAAATCATTAGTAGGAAAATGATAACCATCAAGAGGGTAGCGAGCGCGTCGACAAAACCAGGCCATATGTTTGGCTGCGATTGACGCGAACGGCGGGCATTTGATGCCATGTTGGTATCCGGCCCTGGTCAGCGGCCCCGGCCGTCTGACATGGCAGCGATGGTGCGGGCGAGCAGCTTGATCTCGGTCCGCAGTTCCTGGGCCATTGCCTCGCGGCCCGTGCTGAGGTCGTCCAGCATGCGGGCTACGTAGACGTCGAGGTTGCGTATGTGCGTGCGTGTAGCCTCGTCCATGCCGTTTTCGTGGCTAATCTCAACTGCATCGGCAAGACGTGAGAGCACGGGCATGATGTGGTTTTGATTTTCGGCCAATTTCATCATCACCGTCTGCTCATTACGCATATGCTCGGTCAAGGTGCCGAGTTTATCTGTCATTTGAGTAAAGACGTTGTTGGCGGAAATGCGGTTTTCTTCGCCGCGCGCCATGATGCGCTGCAGATTATCCAGGCTTTCTGCTGTCTGTTCGAGAAGCGCCTGAACATAGGCGGGAACCGACTGTTCGCCTTCGTCGGAAAGTGCCCCACCTGACGATAGGCGTGTCTGGCTCGATAACCACTCCTCGAGGTCGTTGTAAAATGTGTTTTGAGCTTGACTTGCCTGTAGGTCAAGAAACCCAAGGATAAGCGAGCCAGCCAGCCCAAAAAGAGAGGAGCTGAATGCGGTCCCCATACCGCCTAATGGCGCTTCCAGGCCGCGCTTAAGATCGTTGAACACGCTCGCCATGTTGTCGCCGCCGGCCGATAGGCCGCCGATGACATCACGAATTGAGCCAACGGTTTCCAAAAGGCCCCAAAAAGTACCGAGAAGGCCGAGAAAGATTAACAAACCGACTGTATAGCGTGAAATATCGCGTGATTCATCGAGGCGCGAGGAAATGCTGTCGAGCAGGGAGCGAAGGGATAGTGCTGATAGACGAAACTGGTCGTGGCGTTTACCCAACATTGTCACGATGGGTGCTAGCAAGCGGGGTTCGCGTCCTTCAGACATCAGACCCCTGCCATCCTGGCGATAGCGCATGATCCAGGCTACTTCAGGATAGAGTCTTACGACCTGACGGAAGTTGTAGGCAATGCCAAGGATGAAGACGCCCAGAATCATCGTATTAAGTGGTGTATTTGCCAAGAAAGCGGACTGCAACGGTGTGAACAAAAGGGCAGCAACCGCCAGCACCGCTAGGAGGAACGCAATCATTCTAAACAGGAACCTTCGCGGTCCTTGCATCGCTTTCAGCGCCTCTTGTCTGGGTGGGTGGATCGACCGGTCACTGGTATCGGCCCTATCTCTCAATCACAATGACGTCTACGTAGTTCACCGGATTTTCAATCGCCTTGTTACCCAAGGCGCGCAAGTCGATGCGTGTACTGTGGACGCCATTTTCGATCAAAAAGGTACGTACCGATAACGCCTGTGACAAAGATAGCCGCCGCGCCTTGCTCGATGACAAGCCTTCCCCCCCGGCATAGGCCATCAATAGTAGGCGGCGTTCCTGCTGATCCTTAAGGCCCGCCGAAATGGCGCGTAGCGGTTCATAGGCCCCTTCGGGTAGTCGCGTGTCCTCGTTCGTGAATACTACTCGGTATGGACCGTCAGCTGCTGTCGCGTTTGTGGCAGGCGAGCGAGGTGCGGCTTCGGGTGCCTTCGCAGGCCTTGCTGGGGTGGCTATGAGGTGCGGCGGAGAAGCTGGCTTCGTGGAAACCGCAACTTTTGGGGGTTCCTGTTCTGGGGGCTGGACGGGTGTTGGCATGGCCTTGTTGACCAAAGGCGGCTTTGGCTCTAGCG
>CAUZNJ010000249.1:0-3694 GCA_963580965.1 Alphaproteobacteria bacterium
GAATCGAGAGTGATATGAGCACCGATCTGGCAGTGCCGGCAAAACTGGGCCGGGCCCAGCGCCTTGATGATGCCCAGGGCCGCTATCCCGAATACGTAAAACAAACATTTCCCCGTGGATTACGGCTGGATGGCCTAAAGATCGTCATCGATTGCGCCCACGGCGCCGCTTATAAGGTGGCGCCTACGGTATTGTGGGAACTGGGGGCCGATATTATTCCCATTGGCGTGACACCCGATGGTTTCAATATCAACAACGATTGTGGCTCAACACACCCTCAAGCTATGCAGCAGGCTGTTGTTACCCACGGTGCTGATATCGGCATTGCGCTTGATGGCGATGCCGACCGCGTTTTGATTTCCGACGAGCACGGCCAACTCGTTGATGGCGATCAAATTATGGGTGTGGTGGCGAGCCACCTAGCCGCGCGTGACAAGCTGCAGGGCGGCGGCGTGGTGGCGACAGTGATGTCGAACATGGGCCTCGAACGCTATTTGCATGGAATTGGCCTAAACCTGCAGCGTACGCAGGTCGGCGATTGCTATGTTGTCGAACACATGCGCAAGCATGGTTATAATGTTGGCGGTGAACAATCAGGTCACATCATTCTGAGTGATTATACAACCACCGGCGACGGGCTCATTGCCGCCCTTCAGGTGCTCGCTGTGATCATTGAAAGCGGGAAGTCGGCAAGCCAGGTATGCCGTGTTTTCCAAACCTTGCCGCAACTGCTGAAGAACGTCAGCTTTACTGGTCATGTACCATTGGATGCTGAATCGATAAAAAAGGCCATCACAGCTGGCGAGAAGCGGCTCGGTGCGGCCGGCCGTCTGCTAATCCGAAAGTCAGGAACCGAGCCGCTGATACGGGTCATGGCCGAAGGCGAGGATGAGGCTGTGATCGGCGAGGTTGTTGCTGACATATGTGATGCCATCAAGCGCTATTCAGCATGATGGCCAGCGTCTTCCCGAAGTCATGATTGCCCATACCATGAAAGGGCGCGTTTTGATCGTAGCGGGGTCTGATTCTGGTGGTGGCGCCGGAGTTCAGGCGGATATTAAGACCGTAACCGCACTAGGTGGTTTCGCCATGACGGCAATTACAGCCCTGACGGCCCAGAATACGTGCGGCGTCACCGCCATCCATGAGGTTCCGCGTGATTTTATCACCGAACAAATGTACCTAACTCTAACCGACATTGGTGCTGATGCGATCAAAACCGGCATGCTGCATCGCGCTGACATTATAGAGGCTGTTTGTAGGGTCATCGAGAAAGCCGCTACAAATATTCCGCTGGTGGTCGACCCGGTGATGGTTGCTAAGGGCGGTGCCGAATTATTGATGCCGGCGGCGCGGGACGCGTTGATTTCCGTGCTGGTGCCGCGCGCCGACGTTCTAACACCGAACCTGCCCGAGGCGGCGGTGCTGACTGGCCGCAGCGTAGAAACTGTTGACGATATGCTGGCGGCGGGAGAGGCCCTCTTGAAGTTGGGGCCGCGCGCCGTGCTAATGAAGGGTGGCCACCTACCGGGTAATCGCCTAACGGACATTCTTATGACGTCGGCGGGCCGGGTTATCATGGAAGGTGAGCGCATTGAAACCAAGAATACGCACGGTACCGGTTGTACGACAGCATCCGCCATCGCCGTTGGCTTGGCGCAAGGTTTGGACGTAGAAACAGCTGTGCGCCGCGCGCGTGCCTATGTATTGACGGCGATCCGCACAGCACCGGGGTATGGCGACGGCCATGGTCCGCTCAACCATGCTCATACGGTTGCTAATAATTGGGTTTCTTAGCTCCATTGCTGGTGCGTTGACGGCTTTTGGACAATCCATGACATAAAAGTTATCGTCGTATTTGCCTCGGAATCGTCCATGAAGGCACGGAGTTTCTGCCAAGCAGCGCAGGTCTTAGCGGCTATTTTCTGCGCGGGCGCATGGCCCAAAACGTCAAAACATTACTGGCGTTACTGACGGTGCATGCGTCTGTTTCGGGGTTAGTTTTTGGCCGTACCACCCTCGAGATGCTTCAGGGCGGCATAAATGGTGCGGTGAATGGGCGTATCGACTCCCATTTCTATGCCAAGCCGGGCAACTGTGCCGCTCAACGAGGCAATTTCGAGTCGCGCTCCGTGTTCCAGATCGTGCAAGAGCGAGGGTTTCATGCCCTGATCGAGCTTGGGGATGTGAGCAAGGTGCTTCTCGACGACGTTGGCATCTAGCGCTACGCCGCAGGCGCGTCCAACGGCTGCAGTCTCGTGCATGGCATCGGTAAGAAGGCGCATACTATCTGTATCGCTGCGGAGAATGCCGATCGGCGCGCGGGCAATACTTGCGATGCCGCTGAAGGCGCTGAGCAGCACAAATTTAGTCCACACCACCCTGTCGATATCGGTTTCCAAGACCGCGTCAATGTCGGCCGCCAAACAAGCTGCTAGAAGGGCTTTGGCACGCGGGCTGCGCCCGCCGTCGAGCTCGCCAAAAACCATTCGGGTGAAAAGCCCCTTTTGGCGAATTATCCCCGGCGCTTCGATTGCCGCGGCAATATAGGCAGCCCCTCCCATAACGTGTTCGCGCCCTAGAATCGGTATCAAGCGGTCCTCAGAGTCGACTCCGTTTTGCAGCGAAATTACCCCTGTCTTTGGACCGATCATCGGACGTATGGCGTTTCCTGCGGATTCGGTATCGTAAAGTTTGACGCAGAAGAACACATAGTCGATGGGCCCTACGGCGGCGGGGTCATTGGTGATATTGGCATGTGTGACTAGGAGGTTGCCTTTGCTGCTAAGGATTTGCAGCCCCTTTTCCTGGATGGCGGCGAGGTGGGCGCCCCGGGCAATGAATGTGACAGGGTAACCCGCGGTGGCAAGCTTGGCGCCAAAATAGCCGCCGACGCCTCCTGTTCCCATGATAGCAATCCTTGGGGCTTTCTGGGTCATTATAATATTTCCTCTATTGCTTGTAACCGCGATGGCCGGGCGCTCCATGTGGCCATTACCCTATTATAAACGATGGCGCTTCGTGCAGTGGATCATAACGGATGAACGGCTTTGGAAAAAATAAGCCACCACCTTTAGTAGTGCTAAAGTGGGAGGATTGATGGATGATTTTAGCTGAGATAAGCTTAACGTACGGCACGGTAATTGTGCGCTTTTTCCCGCAGCCGACACTACAAATCACCGGGGTTCCTCTTGTTTGGTGTTGATGTTGCTAAGTCTGGCTCAAGCATGAGAGCCATGTGCCCATTGATGTTTTAAGTTGCGTGTCATCTCTAGTCGCGCTGCTAAAAGCTCGCGATAAGCTGGGGGATGCGCTAAGTGGGACTCATTCTATCTGGGGGAAATACCGACAAACCCCTTCTTTGCGACGTCCTGAGAATTGACGAGGAGAGGTGGGCTGATGACCGAAGAAATATTCCGCCAGGATTCCTATTCGCGTTCCTGTGAAGCGACGGTCGTGCGCGTCGATGATAATGGCATTATCCTTGACCGTACGGTTTTCTATCCGGAGGGTGGCGGGCAACTGGGAGATACCGGTGTATTGCGCGCGGCTAATGGACGCGAGGTGTTCATCGTAAATACGCACAAGGATCGGGAGAGTGGCGCGTCTCTTCATGCGCCCGCCGAAGGCTCTGTCCCTTTTTTAGTGGGCGAAATTGTCACCGCCGAAATCGATTGGGAACGTCGTCATCGCC
>CAUZNJ010000250.1:0-3678 GCA_963580965.1 Alphaproteobacteria bacterium
CAGAAAAACCGACATGCCATCTGTAGGCCGCGCACCTTCGTCGCGCCCGCTAGTCCGCGCCAGCAGCAGTAGCAAGTCGGAATGTTCGGCTCGAGACGTCCAAACCTTCTGGCCATTGACCACATAGCCTTCGTTGTCGCGTACCGCCATGGTACAGATGCGGCTAGTATCCGTACCACTGGTTGGCTCGGTCACCCCGAATGCCTGCAGGCGCAACGCCCCCGAAGCAATGCCTGGAAGGTAGCGCTGCTTCTGCTCAGCGCTGCCGTGACGCAGCACGGTACCCATTGTGTACATCTGCGCGTGGCACGCGCCGCCGTTGCCACCGCTCTTGTGAATTTCCTCCAGAATCGCCGTTGCTGCGCCAAGGCCAAGGCCGCTGCCGCCATATTCTTCGGGGATTAGAACAGCAAGGAACCCCCCTTCGGTCAGCGCCGCTACGAATTCGCTGGGGTAGGCACGCTTCCGGTCTTTCTCTTGCCAGTATTCACCGGGAAACTGAGAACACAGCGCCCGCACCGAATTGCGAATGTCTTCGTAAGTTTCCGTCATAGTACTAAATCCAAGTCGAAGGGCAGGCGATAAAAGCGACACCCTGACCGGCCTGTCAACCACCTGCATCTGGACCGGCTAGGTCATTTACACGGCGCATTACATTTAGTTGGCGTGACTAACCCTAATTCAACCTAACGTCCCCTTACACCGCAACGATTGGCCAGCTCGGCAGATTCATGGGCCGAGGCTCCCTTAATCACCGCACCATCAAAGGCCTGCGTCACACCCTGCTTTGAGGAATAGTCGCAACACCAATTAACGAGCAGCTGACCATAACCCAAGCCGCCAAGGATGTTTGGCAATAAAACCCTGATCAACCCGCGGAACTCCATCAGACGGCGAACAACGGCTCAAATATTGCCATTCATGGACGCCTTTAGTAATTCTTATTGTAAGGTGCGGAGATTATCGGGGCTGGGATTAACTGCCTACTGTGGGGCTAGTACCCGCATACCGATAAGGTCCTGGACTAATTTACTACAGGAACCCGCAGACATCGCAGGAAAGGCTTCAGCCAGCTCGCGGCTGGAAAAGTCACGTTTATCAAGAATCCACGCAACCTGATCAACCACGTCTTCAGGAATAGGCGCGCCGCCTTTGGTGCTTTGCAGGATCGCCCGCCCATCCTTGCGTAGCATCTTCAGGCTTGAAACGCTGATGGTAAAACGGTCCTCATGATTAGCCTCAAGTGCATTCCGGGGTAAATTAAACCCCCCGCGATGGTACTTAAACGAGTCCCTGAACTGCCCAATTTCTAACCAGGCATCTTCGGAACGGCTAATTTTCGACAATCGGGTGACCATCGCATCGACCCACTGGCGCGCGTCGTCGTTGTCGGTTGGGATATTTTGACGGAACAGTGGCTCTGTCATGGCACGCTCAAATAACAGCGATATTACATCAAAGCCAATGATGTGGGTCACGCCGAACGAAAGATGGACGCAGCCGTCACTCGACGCAAGGGCATCATGGTACAGACCGCGCGGAATATACAGCACATCCCCAGGTTTCAGGGTAACCTCTTGCGCGATACCGCCGCGGTTCTTCAGGTGAAATTCTTCATCCAAGGATCCGAAGGCGCCATTGGCGATGGGGCTGTCGAGACGTCCCTCATAGATACGCCACACCTTCTCGCCCGCGACATGCAAGGCAAAGACCTCGTGGGTGTCAAAATGTGTTGGAAAAGCTTGATGCTGATTCCAGGAACAGTAAAGATTGCTTTGTACCTTACCGCCCAAACGGGTTTCCAGCGCGTTTGCTGCGGAAATCAGACCTGGGGTGAGCGTATCAATGTCGTTGGCCACGATTGAAGCGCCGCGACGTAGCCAGCTTTTGACCTTCTCGGCGTCGGGCTGCAGGCTCATGAGACCGTTTCGATCGATCGCCCGGCGGCAATACTGGTCCACCAGGATAGCCTTTGTGTCGAGAAAGAGCTTCAGATTATGCGGGCTCCAGATAGCCGTCATGTTCAGGAGCTGGTTTAAAGCACCCCACGTCATAACGTCGTCAAGCTTGTCGGGTGATGATGCTTTTATATGCAGGGGTTTCTTGTCCTGGTATTCGGCAAAGAAAACATCTTCCCCAATAGGGGCGATCAGGTCTGCGAAGGTTTTAATTTGCTTTGGCATGATCCGTTTATAATACCTTTGCAGCATCGCGAACATTGATATGACACAACTTAACGCCTCATTTAATCGAGTAGAACTCTAATAAATATAGAATTTTAAATTGCCAACAACCTGCAGACCGTAAGTAGGGGGATTGCAACGGCAGTGTTCCGGATTCGTCCTAAGCATGGCCTAGTGAAAGAGATGTTATCGTTACGCGTATCCGCAAACGGCGAAATACATATCTACGGCATGCCCGCCCTGACGAAAATCGGCTCTCAATATATCGCAACCTTGACCAAGCATGCCGATAATGGGCACAGTCCACGCCCTTTCGCGGCACAAACGCTAAACATGCGCGCCGCGCCCTCAACAATAATGCGGAACAGGGCTATCACGACAATGGCATATAACACATTGATACTGGGGGCGTCTTACGGCTCACTTCTAGCCATCAAGATGCTACTGGCGGGGCACAACGCCAAATTGGTTTGCCTCCCCGAAGAGGCCGATCTGATCAATAATGAAGGTCAGAAGGTACGCATGCCGATCCGCGGCCGAGATGACTTAGTCGAAATCGACTCGCGCAAACTTCCTGGCAAGATTTCTGCTGCCGCCCCGGGTGATGTCGACCCCAAAGATTTTGACCTCATTGCGCTTGCCATGCAAGAGCCGCAGTACCGCTCTCCAGGTGTTCGCGAGCTTCTCGACAAAATCGGCAAGTCGGGCGTTCCCGTCATGTCGATCATGAACATGCCGCCGTTGCCGTACCTAAAGCGCATTCCCGGCCTAGATACCAATCCGTTGATCAAGTGCTTCACAGATGCTTCAGTATGGGACAGCTTCAATCCCGACCTCATCACCCTGTGCAGCCCCGACCCCCAGGCCTTCCGCCCACCGGAGGAAAAGACCAATATCCTTCAAGTCAGCCTGCCGACAAATTTTAAGGCAGCCAGATTTACCTCCGACGAGCACACGGCAATCCTGCGCAAACTTCAGGCAGATATCGAGGCCGTACGGTTCGACGTGGACGGGCAAAGCATTGAACTGCCGGTCAAATTGAAGGTCCACGATTCAGTATTCGTGCCGTTGGCCAAATGGAGCATGTTGTTAACCGGGAACTATCGCTGTGTTCAGAAGAATGGGATGCGCCCCATTCGGGAAGCCGTACACGACGACATTGATGCCTCGCGGGCGGTCTATAATTTTGTCAACGAATTGGTCCGCTCAATGGGGGCCGATCCCGCCGACCAAGTGCCGTTCGAAAAATACGCCGCCGCAGCCAATGGCCTAGGAAAGCCATCGTCAGCCGCCCGGGCTTTGGATGCTGGCGCCCCAAATATCGAACGCGCTGACTGCCTTGTAAACACTATCGCCGGGCAGAAAGGCATGAAGTATCCCCTTGTAGAGCAGACTGTCGCGCTCGTGGACGGATGGCTAGCGAAGAACCGCAGCAAGGCTTCATAAAAACGGCTTCTGCGGATCATTGAAAAACCCCTCTCCCCTACTGGGAAGA
>CAUZNJ010000251.1:0-3659 GCA_963580965.1 Alphaproteobacteria bacterium
GAGCCCCTTGGCGAGCGCAACGATATCCGGCTCGACGCCGGCCCATTCGCAGGCTAGGAACTTGCCGGTCCGCCCAACGCCGGTCTGCACTTCGTCGAACATCAGCAGCAGGCTAAATTCATCGGCAGCCTCGCGCAGGCCTCGCAGATATTCTGGATCCGCTTGACGCAGTCCACCTTCGCCAAGGATAGGCTCGACCAGGATACCCGCCGTTTGTGGTCCAATTGCAGCCCGCACCTCGTTGAGGTTACCATAGGGTACGTGATCAAAGTCCGGCACGATCGGCGCGAAGCCGTCCTTGACCTTGTCCTGGCCGCCAGCGGCGATTGTTCCCATGGTACGTCCATGGAAGGACCCCGCGCAGGTGATGACCCGATAGCGATTTGGCTGGCCTATATCGTTCATATACTTGCGGATCATTTTCAGGCCGCACTCGACCGCCTCGGCCCCCGAATTACAAAACAAAACCCGGTCGGCGAACGTGGCGTCGACAAGACGTTGCGCCATCCTCTCACCAATGCGGGTGTTATACAGGTTAGAGGTATGCCACAAGCGCCCGACCTGGGCCTGCAGTTCGGAAACCAGGTGCGGGTGACAGTGGCCGAGTGAAACCACCGCAATGCCGGTGCCAAAATCCAGATATTGGGCGTTGTCGGTGGTATAGAGATAGGCGCCCTCGCCACGTTCAAACGTAACGCCGTAGCGGCCATAGTTGGACATCAATGCCGGTGCCATGATCCCCTCCCGGGCGCATTCCACGCCCTAAAATACTTTGGGGCGACATGTCGTCGCCCCGGCCATAACTATTAAAGTAGGTGAATATCGGCACCTCCGAAACCCTTGTCAACGCGGGAGCAACAATCGGACAATCACACCATGGCAGAAAAAGGAACGCGTAGGGGGCCACGTAAGGCAACCGCACATCACTTAGAGAACAAGGCACTGTACTATCTGGCCCGGTTTGCTACGTCGCAAGAGAACCTGCGCCGGGTTCTGATGCGCGCTGTGCTGCTCTCAGCCAGTCATCACGGCACGGATATCGAAACTGGCGCACGTGATATTGTAGTGCTTTTGGACAAGCTTACCGGACGTGGGCTTCTTAATGATGCAGCCTATGCAGAATCCCGCGCCCGTGCGCTGCGCCGGCGCGGCCTTTCCTCCCGCACCGTAAGGGGCCGCCTATTGGCATATGGGCTCGATGGCGAGCTAATCATCGCCGCGCTGGAAGCTGTGGATGAGCATGGTGGTGGCGAGTTGGCCGCCGCTACCGCTCTTGCTCTACGTCGAGGTCTTGGGCCTTACCGCCGCACCAAGCGGGAAAAAGGCAGTCGCGACAAAGACCTCGCTGCATTGGCCCGGGCCGGGTTCTCCTATAAAATAGCCCGCACCGTCATCGCAGCGCCGACGCCGAAAGACCTTGAGGCCTTGATCACTGAAGGTGAATAGGTCGCATGGACCCGAACGGCCTAAATTCGACGTTTTAGAGCAAAAATAGCCCATGAGCTGCTTGGAGTAATCCAAATCTGCCCACCCATTCTATGATGCCGGGTAAACCAGATTGCTAGAATCATGTTTACCCGGCATCATAGAATGGGATTTTCCAAATGGGAAATACTGGCCAAGGCGGCCGCTACCGCGGCCCCGCAAGGAGACTGACGATGAACGGAATTGACTACATCGCTCAAATTCTGAAGCAAGAAGGTGTAGAATGGATATCCTGCTTTCCCAGCAACCCGCTGATCACGGCAGTAGCAAAGGTTGGCATTCGCCCGGTCGCATTCCGTCACGAGCGCGGTGCAGTAATGGCGGCGGACGGCTTTAGCCGGATCAGCGACCGCCAACGTTTTGGCGTCGTCGCCGTGCAGGCGCAAGCCGGAGCAGAGAACGCCATGGGCGGCATCTCCCAAGCCTATGCCGATAAAATTCCGGTACTGGTCTTCTTAGGCGGCAATAACCTTGACCGATTATCGGTCGAGCCGAACTTCAGCGCCGCCCATAAATATAAGGGCTGGGTCAAGCAAGTCGAAGCGATCTATACGCCCAATCAGGTCGGCGATGTGATGCGCCGCGCCTTTCATGGATTGCGCAACGGAACACCTGGCCCGGTCGTGGTTGAACTCACTGCAGACGTCTGCAGCCAGGATGTGCCGTTGGAAATGCAAACCTATAAGTCACCAAAAATGACTCGCCAAGTTCCGGAAGCAGCGGAGATTGATGCCGCTGCCGAGGCGATCATAGCCGCCAAGCGACCGGTGATCTGGGCCGGCGCCGGCGTCCTATTTTCGCGCGCTACGGGCGCGTTGCAGGAGTTGGCAGAACTGATTGCTACGCCGGTATTCTGCACGATGCCCGGCAAGTCCGCCATTGATGAACGCCATCCCTTGGCGCTTGGGGCCGGCAGCGGCACCACCACTTATCCAGCGCATGAATGGTTATCCGAAAGCGACGTCCTGGTAGCGCTCGGCAGCAGCCTGACCCGCACACCTTATGGTCAGAAGGTTAACTCTGGCAAAACAATTATCCACAACACCAACAACGCCGATGATATCAACAAGGATGAGGCGGTCGACATCGGTTTAGTCGGCGACACGCTCCTGACAATCGAAGCACTGATCGCATGCATCAAGGCCAAGACTGACGGTCGTGGCGTTGGCGACCGGAGCCAGGTCGAAAGCGCCGTCGCCGCCGCTAAGGCGAAGTGGATGGTAGAATGGACAGCAGCGCTGGCGGAGGATAACGAGCCGATCAGCTACTATCGCGTCATCCAGGCTTTGAATGATACCCTTGATCCCGACAACAGCATTGTTACCCATGATGCTGGCGCGCCGCGGGACACTATTGTGCCGTTTTATATAGCTACTTCACCCCACAGCTATATTGGCTGGGGCAAGACCACGCATCTTGGTTTTGGCATTCCGTTGATGATCGGCGCCAAGATGGCGGCGCCGGAGAAATTCTGCCTGAACATGATGGGGGACGGTGCTTTCGGTATGTCCGGGACCGACATTGAAACCGCCGTGCGATCTGGAGCCGCGATAACCACCGTGCTGCTTAACAACAGCGCGATGGCCACATACTCCGGCCCAACCCAGGGCACGATCGGCGCTGAGGCGCGGGAGCAGTATGGCGTCGGCACCATGCAAGGCGACTACGCCAAGATCGCGGAGGGAATGGGTGCAGTCGGCATTACGGTCAAGAAAGCGGCTGAGCTGGCGCCAGCACTAAAGGAAGCACAGCGCCTGAACGCCATTGGCAAGACTGTGCTGATCGATGTGCATGCAAATGTCGAGGATCGGCGGTCAAGATTCCAGCCCCGATGAGCCCAACGCTCCATCGAGGGCCAGATCGCCTGTTTGACGTCAGTGCCTTTGGAATAAATTAAAGGTGTTTAGATAGGGGAGAATTTCTTGCTCATCGTAGTGATGGGGGGATTACAAGAATGCTGACACTGTGGGAAGATATAGAGTTGGGTATCCAGTTTCTTGCAGCATAGTCCTCGCATCTCAGGGTTACTTGTGAGACTACCAAACAATTCCTCAATTACACCACGGCCTGAGTGGCGTTCAGCGAGTGGATTCCGTCGAACGGGCCCACCAGCCACAGCAAGAATGTGCCCGAGGGTGCGCCGGCCAGCATGATTGGTAGATAGCAGGAAAAAA
>CAUZNJ010000252.1:0-3649 GCA_963580965.1 Alphaproteobacteria bacterium
GCGAATGCACCCCGCAAGACAGCTGCCAAGCCCGGCATGCTAGGAGCTGGCGGGAGGGCTACTGGTAAAGAGTCAACTGGCCATATGGAGCGGCGAGCCGCTTGTAAGGTGCTTGTCGGCAATCCGGACGATTTTCTATTTATTGGGGGTATCGCTAGTGCCAAAGATGATGCCCTGTGGCTCGCTGGTGGCGACGTTCCGCATGTCTTTCCTCTGGGCGGTGTCATGGGTGCGGCCTGTGCTATGGGCCTCGGCCTAGCCTTGGCGCAACCGGACAAGAGGGTCATGGTAATGACCGGCGATGGTGAATTACTGATGAATTCAGGAACGCTTGCCACCATCGGTGTGCTCAATCCGCCAAATCTATCGATCATTATCATCGATAACGAGCATTACGGTGAAACTGGTTTCCAGCCGAGCCACACGGGCCGCGGTGTTGATATCGCAAAAATTGCCGAGGGTTCCGGTATACAGGCCGTGCGAACGGTTATTGAAGAATCGGAACTTGAGGATGCGGCGAGAGTCCTGCGAAATTCCAATGGGACGTCTCTCGTCCTTCTCAAATGTGCTGCTACCTCGCCTCCCAAGATTCCTCATTCGCGTAACGGCAACCTACAGCGGACCCGTTTTCGCGAGGGACTTGGTTTCAAGGTCTAAAGCTTACTTCAATTCCTGGGCAGGGCGATGCACTTCGGTGTGTCGCCCTTTCTTTGTCCTCTTAGCCTCAACTGTTTCGGAACCAAGGTCGGAATGTGCTAAAATATGAGGGCGATTCTTACTTGGCTAATTTATGCGTGATTAATGTGGGCTGGATCCAACTGGCTTGCTGCAATAATTGGAGAAAAAAATGAACGTCAGCACCCAGGCATTCGATATGACCCAACTTTTTGCTCAGGGCCTTCCCGCGCCGGCAGCGCGATTTGGTGGTTTTCCCAAATATAACTTCATTGGAGGGCACAATGACCCGACCCAAATTCCAGTCGATGCACTGATCGAAGCCATTACCGCTATTATGCGGCGGGAGGGTCCGAATCTCGCAATCTATAATATGGGCCATGGGCCCCAGGGCTATGGTGGCCTGCGCGAGATGATCGCGAAGAAATTATCAGGACACCGGGGGATCAAGTGTACGGCGGACGATGTTCTGGTGCTTTCCGGCTCAGGTCAGGGAATTGAAATGGTCACCCGCCTGCTCGTTAATCCTGGCGAAACTGTGTTGGTGGAGGAATTCTCCTACGGGGGGGCGATTTCCAGGATCAAAAAGGAAGGCGCCTTAGTCGTTGGTATGCCGCTGGACGAGGACGGTATCCGTCCTGATGCCCTCGCCACAATCCTAGAGGATCATAAGCAGCGTGGGGTGTCAGTAAAATACCTCTATACCATTCCAACCATTCAAAACCCGACCGGCAGTATCATGTCGTTGGCGCGGCGACAGGAAATCCTGGCATTGGCGTGCCAGTATGGCGTGCCAATTTTTGAAGATGAATGTTACGCCGACCTCACCTGGGCTGGTGAGGCGCCACCCGCTTTCGCTGCTCTTGATCCAAAGCAGGTAATTCATATCGGTTCATTTTCAAAGACGTTAGCGCCGGCGCTGCGGGTCGGTTACGCCGTTGCTGAGTGGCCAATTCTTAGCCGCCTGATTGCCATGAAGACGGATGGTGGGACCGGTGCGCTGAACCAGATGGTTGTTGCGGAATACTTTGGTGGCCATTTCGAGTCCCACGTTACCAACCTTTCTAACGTCTTGAAGGACAAGCTCGAAGTTATGATCGATGCTCTGGACAAGGAATTTGGAACGGCAATCGAAATGTGGCGTCCAGCAGGGGGGATATTCCTGTGGCTCAAGTTTCCAGATGCGGTGGATACGTCCTCCATGCTGAAAGCGGCAGGTGAGGCGGGCATTGCTTATAATGCCGGGCCCGAGTGGGCGTGCGACCCTGGTAGCGCGAAGCCCTACATGCGGCTCTGCTTCGCTTTGCCGTCAAAGGAGGATATTCGCGCTGGCGTTTCTGCACTCGCCAAGGTTTGTCATGAACAAACCGGCATTCCTGAGCGCAGCGGGAATGTTGATCGTTCGGGTTCCTGACAACAGGCGAAGGTACGCGGATAGGCAGGGCTAATCCGCTATGTCCCCTCGGATTAAATCCAGCACCTCCATCGCTGCCGTCGGGATGTGGGTTCCAGGACCGAAGATAGCAGAAACTCCGTTATTCTTGAGCCCAGCATGGTCGTTAGGCGGCACCACGCCGCCGACGACGACATGAATGTCGGCGCCCCCTAGGCGTTCCAATTCTGTGATCAGAGCCGGTACCAGCGTCTTGTGGCCGCCGGCCTGGGTCGACACGCCGACCACATGGACGTCGTTCTCGATGGCCTGGCGGGCGACCTCTTCGGGAGTTTGGAACAGGGGGCCGATGTCGACGTCGAAGCCGAGGTCTGCAAAAGCAGTGGCGATCACCTTGGCCCCGCGATCGTGCCCGTCCTGGCCCATCTTAACAACCAACATGCGGGGACGGCGACCGGTATCCTCGGCGAAGGCGGCAATGGAGTTACGTGCCTTGGCGAAGTCGTTGCTCGCGCCAGAGGTTTTGGCATAGACACCCGAAATTGATCGTATTTCAGCACGGTGCCGTCCAAATACGTCAGCTAGGGCATCGGATATTTCGCCAACGGTGGCGCGGGCACGAGTAGCAGCGATGGCTGCCTCAAGCAAATTTCCGTTGCCACTTCGGGCGACTTCGCGCAGGCCCTGCATGGCGGTTCCCCAAGCCGTATCATCACGATTTTTGCGCATTGTCTTGAGACGTGCCACCTGCTTGTCGCGAACTTGGCTGTTGTCAACGTCGAGTACAGGGAACACGTCTTCTTCGGGAGCCATGTACTTGTTGACGCCGACGATGACCTCCTCGCCTAGGTCTTGGCGCGCTTGTTTGCGGGCGGCGGCCTCCTCGATGCGTTGTTTGGGAATCCCTACCTCAATTGCCTTTGTCATGCCGCCAACGTCTTCGACATTGCTGATGAGTTTGCGCGCCTCCGCGACAATGGAGGCGGTTAGGCTCTCCACATAGTAGCTGCCGGCCAGAGGGTCAATTACGTGGGGGATCCCCGATTCCTCGGCGATGATGAGTTGCGTGTTGCGGGCAATGCGTGCTGAGAAGGGTGTCGGTAGGGCAACTGCTTCGTCAAGGGCGTTGGTATGAAGGCTTTGGGTGCCGCCGAGAACGCCGGCCATTGCTTCAATCGTCGTACGGACGACGTTATTGTAGGCATCCTTGCTGGTCAGCGAAACGCCGGAGGTTTGGCAGTGGGTTCGCAGCATGGAAGACCGAGGGTCCTGAGGCTTGAATGGCACCATTAGTTCGTGCCACAGCAGCCGGGCGGCGCGCAGTTTGGCTATCTCCATGAAGAAGTTCATGCCAAGGCAGAAAAAGAAACTTAGCCGCGGTGCAAAATCATCAATCTTGAGCCCCTTGGATATGGCTGCGCGCACGTATTCCAGGCCATCGGCAAGTGTAAAGGCTAACTCCTGGACTGATGTAGCACCCGCTTCTTGCATGTGATAGCCGGAGATGGAGATTGAGTTAAAGCGCGGCATTTTACTAGTGGTGTATTCGATAATATCGGCGATGATGCGCATGCTGGCGGT
>CAUZNJ010000253.1:0-3618 GCA_963580965.1 Alphaproteobacteria bacterium
CAGCCCTCACTGGTGCAGCCCGCAAAAGAGGCCTGAAGGTGCATATGGACGGCGCCCGTTTTGCCAATGCCGTGGCGGCGCTTGGCATCCCGCCAGCGGACCTTTCATGGCGTGCCGGTGTTGACGTATTGTCGTTCGGCGCCAGCAAGAACGGCGCATTAGCGGCTGAGGCGGTGATTTTCTTTGACCCAGAACTAGCCGAAACCTTTGCTTACCGCCGCAAGCGCGCCGGGCACTTATTTGCCAAGATGCGGCTACTAGCCGTCCAGATGGAAGCTTATCTGACCAACGACCTTTGGCTACGCTTTGCCCGCCATGCCAACATCATGGCTGAACGACTCGCGGCTGGCCTCGCCGGACTACCCGGCGCGGCCCTGGTTCATCCACGCGAAAGTAACCAGGTCTTCATCGACCTGCCAGAGGCAGTCATAGTGGGACTGGAGGCTGCCGGCTTTGCGTTTTACCGCTGGGGGGCAGCGGACACGACGTGCATTCGCCTCGTCTGCGCCTTCGACACCCGTCCAGAGGACGTTGATGCACTGATCGCCCGAGCAGCTCGACTGTCTGCAACCTAGGTAGCGGTGCTATACAGCCCGCAATTTCCTTGTGGGCTGCCGACCCATTTGTTAGGAGTCTGGAAGCCTGCGATGTCCCCATCGTCTAGTGGCCTAGGACGCTGGCCTCTCACGCCGGAAACAGGGGTTCGACTCCCCTTGGGGATACCAATCTTTTCAATGATCTAAAGATTACATCTGGCCAAATTTAGCCGCCGCACGGAAAATATACGGAAAAGACGTGGTCGAACATCCGCGAACAATGGTGGACCAAAAGCCCACCACAAAGCGTGCACCCCCATGGCTCAACACCATAATTACTCATCGGGTGGTCGTTGCAGGGAAGGGAAACATGCTGGCTGAGTTTGGGACCACAGATCAACCCGTCAACTAACAAAATTCCATCTAACTCCGTTGGCTCTCCCAGCCATACGGGCAGACAGTTCCCAACAAAATGGCAGCACGCTGATAATATATTTGCACGCCCCGAGATAACTTAACGAATGATCTCCGCATCAAAGTTCCAGGCGACCGAAATCCGCTCCCCTTCTCCGTGATAGGGATTGACGTAATGATAAAGCCAAGCAGGAAATATAAGCAGCAAGCCGGACTGCGGTAACACAATTTCCTTGCCCCATGCAAATTCCCAGGACGCGGGTCCATGAACTCGATATTACCGTTGCCCTTGGGCTCGGGGAAGGGGTCACCAGAGGCAATGTAATAGACTGCCGACCAGACCCGCGCCCGGATGATTGTGCACCTTATTGTAGCCACCGCTACGCAATACGTTCGCCCATGCTCCGCCAAAGGGTATGGCGCGAATTTTATCTCCCGGCCGGACTGGAGCGGTCGTCGCAGTCAGATCTGCCGCCGCACGCTGTACAAATTTGCAAAGGTTGCGAATCTCCGAATTAGGCCATTCCCACAAATCTGGCGTCGAATGCCAACCGCCAACGTTGCTTTGGCGCACGCCGGGGTCAACTCTCTCTCGGTCTAAAATGATCTTGCGGAGCCTCCGATTCTTTGACACCGCGTCAGGCATTCGACGGCGTAGCAGAACAGTAGGAAATAGATACGATACTTCCTCAGGTTTGCACCCCAAACGTTGGGCATTGGCAAGCGGCATAAGATACTTCAATCAAAAAATATGAAATTTTACCGAAACACACACGATGATTTCCTGTGTAGTTATCTTTCGACCCTAAGCTTAGCCAATTTCATACAGAGAACCCTCGCTGACAATCGAAGAGTTCTCAAGCTAGTAAAAAAACATTATAGCGCCAAACCGCTGCCCTTTGATTACTGGTAGCACTTCATGAAGTAGCCGGCAGGAAAAAACGACCCCGGAACCCGGCGGCGGGTTATAGGTTTGCATGCCGTATTCGGCGAAGCGCAATACGCCGCCCTCATAGTCATCGTTAAGATTGATGCTTATGGCAAAGCGGCGGGGGCTATCTGTATCGTCATTATAAACGTCACGATGGGGACTGAAAAATCCACTGTCGGAACTGTCATAGCAGACGATGCGGGCGATGTCGTAAGCTGAAGTGTGAAACTGAAAAGCCTTTTCAATTTCTGGCACTACCCGCATGGAAAGTCGCTGCCTGATCCTCTGGTTGAGCGGGTCTTCGTTCTGCGGAACGAGAACATCGGAGCGCCGTTTTATATTAGCGTCAGACAGGTCGACCTTGCTGTCAGTGAAATTTCGTGTGATCTCGTTCTCTCGTTTTTCGTTGCTATGCCAATAGGCGATTAATTCTTCACAAAACGCCGGCTCAAATATTCTCGGTATTTGTAATACAGGGGCCTGAGTGTCGATGGTCCCACTGTTACTTGCATGTGCCTCAGTTTTGCAAGCAGCGAGCAAACCGTCCGCCACTAGTTTAACCGAAGGGGCAATGATTGTTTTCAGCAAACGGCCATTGCGGTCGAGGACCGCGTTCAGCGTTACGCCGGCGCCCGGCTTAACGCCGTAAGATCCAGAAAATTCGCCATCGGGATCCGCGAGCATAGAAAAAGTAACAGCGCAATTTTTTTCAAGCCAAGCATTCGCTGACGGCGACATTGGGCTGACTGCAATAACTCGAGCACCAATTTCTTCAAATTCCGCGAAGCGCTCCTGAATAGCCAATAGGGTTTCTCTGGCAACTGCAGCATCCACACCATGAAGTAGGCACAGAGCAATCGGCCTTCCCGACAAATGTTGGGAATAAAATGAGACAAGTGCACCGAACTGGTCTCGGAATTTTGCAAGGGGCGCGAAGTCGCCAATGTCAATTTTTCGAAATGTTGTTGATATTTTATTTCCCCAATGACCATCAAATTATAGGCAATCCTAGACTAGGCATTCTCCGCCACCGATGAAACGACTTTCACATTACGGCACCCACCGGCTACCGACTCAGAGAATACGGCCGGTTTCGTCTAGGCCGGACCCTTCTTGCCCCCTAAGCTTTTACCCCTTTGCGCATCACCTATGAGCCATCCTTTCTAGCCCTGAAGCAGGCAGCCAACCAACCCCACCCGCGCCCAAAATTAATAGGGATACGGGAGGGATAATTATAAGAAGGCATGCCATTGGGGATTAACCGCATTCATGCTTAACTGAATGGGTAATGAATAAACCCGATAAATCAAAAATGGCAGATAGCGCCTTAATTCTGGCGATTGGTGACATTCACCTCGGCACGCGTTGTTCTGGGCTACCCGACGACCTTTTATCATGGGGGATTGATCCTGAGGATCTGACCCCAGCAGCATCTTTAAAGCTGTCAGTTGATTTTGCAATCAACCAGCATGTCGATGCGGTGCTGTTTGCCGGAGACCTTGTCGAAAGCACCAACGCACGTTTTGAAGCTATTTTACCTCTCGAGAAAAGCATTCGCCGGCTACTAGAAGCGGGAATCCAAGTGGTTGCTATTGCTGGAAACCATGATGTTGAAGCCCTACCACGATTGGCTAAATTAATTGATGGTTTCGAAGTATTGGGCGCCAGGGGCCAATGGGAATCTCGAATAATTACAAAAAATCAGAAGCCCGTTGCCGAAATAATTGGTTGGTCTTT
>CAUZNJ010000254.1:0-3615 GCA_963580965.1 Alphaproteobacteria bacterium
TGGGACGCGGGCTGGGGACTAGAACTTCAGGCAATCCGAGCATCCGGCATAGTTGTCGTCGCAGCAAGTCTGGCACTTACCGCCGCCCTATGGATCTCGGCGTTTGCCCTCGAGGGGACCATGTAATGGAAATGCGTTCTCCCCTAGCCCGCGTCCGCGGCCTAGGCTCTGCCAAGGAAGGCGTCGAGCACTGGTGGGTGCAGCGGATTACCTCCATTGCCCTGGTGCCACTCGTTATCTGGTTCATCTTTTCTGTGCCTACACTCATTGGCACTGATCACGCCGCATTTAGAATCTGGATCAGCCATCACGGCAATCTGGTATTGATGGTCCTGCTAGTTAGCACCTTGTTCCACCATGCTCAGCTCGGCATGCAGGTGGTTATCGAGGACTACGTCCACGGCAAGGGCACTAAGGTAGCCTCGATCCTTCTTGTTAAGCTTATCGCCATCCTCTGCGCCGTCTCTTCTCTAATTGCCTTGCTCCACGTAGCCTTCTCCACCTAAACGCGGCCGCCAGAACCCCTTACCCCAGACAAAGGCCGACCGAGCGCGCCATGCCCCAATCTTATCCCATCGTAGAACATTTTCATGACGTGGTTGTTGTCGGCGCCGGCGGCGCCGGCTTACGAGCAGCCTTAGGCTGCACGGCTGCTGGCTTGCGCACTGCCTGCGTCACCAAGGTATTTCCAACCCGCAGCCACACGGTCGCCGCCCAGGGTGGCATCGGCGCTTCGCTCGGAAATATGGAGCCAGATGACTGGCGTTGGCACATGTACGATACCGTCAAGGGAGCCGATTGGCTCGGCGACCAAGATGCCATTGAGTATATGTGCGTCAACGGCCCCAAAGCCGTTTACGAATTAGAACATTATGGTGTGCCGTTTTCACGCACCGAGGATGGCCGCATCTATCAACGGCCCTTCGGCGGCCATATGAAAAACTATGGCGAAGCACCCGTACAACGCGCCTGTGCCGCCGCCGATCGCACTGGTCATGCTATTCTGCACACGCTTTATCAGCAGAGCCTGAAGCACAAGGCTGACTTTTTTATAGAGTACTTCGCGGTCGATTTACTGATGGACGACGAAGGCACCTGTCGTGGCGTCATGGCCTGGAACCTCGATGACGGCTCCATCCATGTTTTCCGGGCCAATATGGTAATTCTGGCGACTGGCGGTTACGGCCGCGCTTATTTCTCATGCACGTCAGCCCATACCTGCACCGGCGACGGTAATGGTATGGCAGCCCGCGCCGGCATGCCGCTACAAGATATGGAATTTGTACAGTTTCATCCCACCGGCATCTACAGTGCCGGCTGCCTAATTACCGAGGGTGCTCGCGGCGAGGGCGGCTATATGACTAATTCGGAAGGCGAGCGCTTCATGGAGCGCTACGCGCCCTCCGCCAAGGATCTGGCGTCGCGAGATGTAGTCAGCCGATCTATGACCATCGAAATCCGCGAAGGTCGCGGGGTCGGAGCCAAAAACGACCATCTTCATCTGCATTTGGAACATCTTGACCCTGATGTTCTGCACGAACGTCTGCCGGGTATTACCGAGACTGCCAAAATCTTTTCCGGCGTTGACGCTACAATACAACCAATCCCCGTGTTGCCCACCGTGCACTATAATATGGGCGGTATTCCTACCAACTATCACGGCCATGTCATGCGCCCGACTGCTGACGATCCGGATGCCGTGGCACCTGGTCTGATGGCGGTTGGCGAAGCAGCCTGCGTCAGCGTTCACGGTGCCAACCGGCTGGGCAGCAATTCGCTACTCGACCTGGTGGTCTTCGGCCGCGCCGCGGCGCTCCGATGTGCCGAAGTGATGCAAGCAGGGGCCACACATGCACCCCTCCCATCGAGTGCTGTCGATAAGGCATTAAACCGGCTTGACCGCATACGCCATGCCAGCGGATCGCGCAAAACTAGCGAAATCCGCCTCGACATGCAGCGCATCATGCAGAACAACGCCGCCGTTTTCCGCACGTCCGAGGTTCTCGACGAGGGCTGCCAGCTATTGGATCAAGTCGTCGCCACCCTGCCCGATTTACAAGTCAATGACCGTTCAATGATCTGGAATTCGGACCTGGTCGAGGCGCTCGAATTGGAAAATCTGATGGCTTGCGCTCTAACCACCATCCATTCTGCGGCAGGCCGTTTGGAAAGCCGCGGCGCTCATGCCCGCGAGGACTGTCCAGATCGCGACGACGAGAATTGGATGAAGCATTCCGTGGCATGGGTGAATGACAACAACAAAATCAACATCACCTACCGCCCCGTACATGCTTTCACAATGACCAACCAGGTGGAATACATCGAGCCCAAGACCCGCGTGTATTAGGCCCCTCAAGGAAATCCTCCCATGGTCGAGTTTAATCTTCCTCCTAATTCCAAGGTCATGCCCGGCAAGACCCATAAGGCCCCCGACGGGGCCAAGCGGGTCAAGACCTTCAAGGTCTATCGCTTTGATCCGGACAGTGGCGAGAACCCCCGGCTCGACAGCTTCGACATCGATCTCGATGCCTGCGGCCCGATGGTTCTCGATGCTCTCATTAAGATCAAGAACGAGGTCGATACCACCCTGACCTTCCGCCGCTCTTGCCGCGAAGGCGTCTGCGGTTCCTGTGCCTTCAACATCGATGGCACCAACACCTTAGCCTGCACAAAGGCCATCGATGAAATATCAGGCGATGCCAAGGTCTATCCGCTGCCGCACATGCCGGTCGTCAAAGACCTGGTGCCTGATCTCACGGTGCCATATGCGCAGTATGCCTCGATCGAGCCGTGGCTAAAGACTGACACTCCCGCACCGGATAAAGAGCGCCTGCAAAGCCCTGAGGAACGAGCCAAGCTAGACGGTCTATGGGAATGTATCCTTTGCTTCTGTTGCCAGACTAGTTGTCCGAGCTATTGGTGGAACGGTGACCGCTACCTTGGACCCGCCGTTTTGTTACAAGCACAACGCTTCATCGCCGATTCCCGCGACGAAGCGACTGGCGATCGATTGGATTACGTGCAGGACCCCTACCGTCTATATAGCTGCCATACGATTATGAATTGCACCAACTCCTGCCCTAAGGGCCTGAACCCCGGCCAGGCGATCGCCGAGATAAAGAAGTCGGAGATGGATCGGCGCTAACATCGCCGTACTCACCCCTTCCTATTGCAGAACGCCGCCGAATGTCGGCACCAATGCATCCGTCACGATGCACACTCGGCGCTTCCCGTCGGAGGAACTCGGCATGGATGACATCGAGAGACAAGGCCGCATTGATCTCGCTGCAGCGTTCCGTTGGACCGCACGCCTTGGCATGCATGAAGCCATTGCAAATCACTTCACCCTGGCAGTCACACCCGATGGCAGCGAATTTCTGATTAATCCTTGGGGCCGTCATTTTTCCGAAATGTGTGCCAAAGACCTGTTACGGGTCAACATCGAAGGCACCATCCTATCTGGTGACGGCACCATCGAGCGGTCTGCTATCTGCATTCACGGCCCCATCCACGCGCGTCTACCCCATGCACAATGCGTGCTGCACGTCCATTCGCCCTTCGCCTCGGCGCTGTCCGCGATCAAAAATGGCCGTCTGGAACAGGTGCACCAAAACA
>CAUZNJ010000255.1:0-3578 GCA_963580965.1 Alphaproteobacteria bacterium
GGGTCAGCGCCGGCAAAAACCTCAAACCCCGGATTCTTGTGGGCCGCCCCAGTCATGTTTTCGACGACGCCGGAGCTATCCTTCATACCCGATACCATGTCCCCGTAACGGGCCCGCAGACGGCCGATCAGGTCATGGCTTATCGGCACAGCCGACATCGCCGGGAAGTGATAAAAATAGAGGCGCAGGCGCGGATCATTAATCCGTTCAATAATTTCCGAATACACAGTGAACAGGCCGTCATCTGTAACGCCCTTATAATAGAACGGCGGCAGTGCCAGAACACCTTTGCAACCTAATTCCAGGGCCTTCTTCGCTAGCACCACAGAATCCACGATCGAACAGCAACCGGTACCGGGCATAATCTTCTCAGCCGGAATGCCCGCTTTTACTAAGCCTTCCATAACGTCAATGCGTTCAGCCGCCGACAGGGAGTTCGCTTCGCCCGTGGTGCCAAGAACACCAAGGCCGTCACAACCGCTCTTCAACAGCCAGCGGCAATGATCCGCATGACGCGCCACGTCCGGGGATAGATCAATCCCGACCGGGGTCAGGGCGGCGGCGAATACGCCGGAAAGGTTAAACTGGCCGGCCGCACCCTCAGCGTGCGGTGCATCGATCGTATCATTCATGCCTATAGATCCCTTTCGTTTGTCCGCCTTGCGGACCAAAAATCATTTTGCCCAATCGACAATATGGTCTTCTAGGTCGCCGGCCTTTTCCTCGGCAATCATCCGCCCACGTACCGATACTCCTGCTCGGTGCACGCTTTCCGGATCGCCAGAAACCAGCGGGTGCCACCATGGCAGATCATGACCCTTGGCAAGCAAACGATACGCACAGGTCGATGGCATCCACGCAAGTTTTTCGATATTATCGGGGCGCAGCGGCACGCAATCATGCACCAACTTGTCGCGCTTGGCATAATTGGTACATCGACAGACATTAAGGTCGAGAAGGCGGCAAGCTACATTGGTATAATATACAGTACCATCGTGATCCTCCAACTTGTGCAGACAGCACTTAGCGCAGCCATCACACAAAGATTCCCACTCCGAGTCGGTCATATCTTGCAGTCGTTTAGTTTTCCAGAAGGGAAGCTCAGCCATTGGCACCCCGGTCAATCAAGTGAACGAAGGAGCCCATGATAGCGCCGTGGCGCCGACCAACCCCACCCAATTCTCTACCTTTTGAATCTTCGCCGTAAAACAGCGGATGGCCACCGCCTTCGTCCAGTATCGTAGAATAGTGAAATTCGTGGCCCCGGAATACCGAGCCCACCATGCCCAGCGGCCCCGCTTCCACCAAACATACCTTGCGGTATCCCAAATGCAGGCGCCGTTCAGCAAAAGATGTTTCCAGGTCGAGTAAGCCAGCCATTGCATGGCGCACACCGGATGCATCCGTCAGCCCCGCCCCCAGCACCATATAGCCGCCGCACTCGCCGTAGATAGCGGCACCCCGCGCCGCCGAGGCGCGAAGGCCGCCAAGGAAGACGCCGTTGCCGGCCAGCCTGCCTGCATGCAGTTCGGGATACCCCCCAGGTAGGTAGACCGCGTCAGCCGTCGGATCTGGTGCTTCGTCGGCAAGCGGTGAGAACGGCACGATCTCCGCCGAACACCGCCAGCCGTCGAGAACCGCGGGGTAGTGGAAGGCAAAGGCCCCGTCCATGGCAACGGCGATACGCCCGCCTAGGGCCGGCAATGGTGCTTTGGCAGTGCTTTCCGGCAGCTCCCAAGGTTGCGCCAGTGCTGTCAGCGCAGCGATATCGATATGCTCAGCAACAATTGCAGCCGCACCGACAAGAAAGGCGTCCAGGTTGCCGTGTTCCCCCGCCGGCACAAGCCCGAGGTGGCGTTCAGGCAACGTTAGCCGCGCGTCGCAAGGTAAGACGCCGAGAACCACAATATGCGGCAATGCCGTGGCACAAGCCTCGCGCAGGATAGCCCCATGAGCTGCGCTAGCAACCCGGTTGAAGATCACCCCGGCGACACGCACGTCATCACGATGGCTCGCAAAGCCTCGCAGGGTCGCCGCCGCTGAGGCCGCCTGGGCGCGGGCGTCGATGACCAGCACTACTGGCCAGCCCGTCAGCGCGGCGATATCAGCGGTCGACCCGCCGCCACCCGCGGCGCCGTCGAATAAGCCCATCACGCCTTCGCAAATGGCCAGAGACGCCCCCTGTTCAAGGTCTCGCCCGGTGGCCGCCAAGGTCGCCGGACCCATGGCCCAGCCATCCAGATTGCGGCACATCTTACCGCTCGCCGCCGCATGAAAGGCTGGGTCGATATAGTCGGGGCCAACCTTGGCGCCCACGACGGACGCCCCGGCAGCACGCAGGTGGCGTAGCAGACCGAGGGTAACGGTTGATTTACCGCTGCCAGAGGCCGGTGCCGCGATGATGACCCCGGGCAACGAGATACTCACAACAGTTGCCGCAAACGTTCGACGATGCGTTCGGCATCAATTTGCGCGCCGGAGAAATGCAAGCGGAAGCGGCCCTTGGGATCAAGCAGATAGACAATCGAAGAATGGTCCATCAGGTAATCATCACCCGCTTCGCTGCCGCCCGACTTGGCAAAATAGACACGGTAAGTCTTTGCCGCCAACGCCGCCTGCTCGACGCTGCCGGTCAGGCCAATCAATCGTGGATGAAAATTGGTCACATACTCGGCCAAGAGCTCCGGTGTATCGCGCGTCGGGTCGGTGCTGATCATTATTGGGACGATCTTTTCGGCCTGCTCGGGATCAAGCATGTCCATGGCACCAGCCATGACCGAAAGGGACGTGGGGCAAACATCGGGGCAGGAGGTGTAGCCAAAATAGACCAGCATCCACCGCCCGGAATAATTCTTTTCGGTGACCGTGCGCCCAGTATGGTCGATCAGAGTGAACGGCCCACCAATGGACGCCACGCCACTGCCCACCGTCACCGTCGGATTGTCAGACTTCAGATAAAAGTTTCCCGCCAGCACCACTATGGCCAGAACAATGGCGCCCAAAACAGCAGCGCCAATAGCCCAAATCGTACTAGAGGAGTAGGAAGCGAGCATGGCAACCTTTCGCAAGTCAAGGAACTACGCCTCTGCCATATAGGACAAATCGACCCTACGACCAACACCCGGTGTGGTAATGTATACGGCGAATCCCAAAGGTATTTGTAGTAGACTGTGGCAATGACTGCACGGAAACCGCACAAAACATTACGACGAGGCTGGACGACGGGCGCTTGTGCCGCCGCCGCTGCCAAGGCCGCCTATGCGGCCCTTCTGACCGGGGACTTCCCCGACCCGGTCACCATCACATTACCGAAAGGCGAAATGCCGGCCTTTCCGCTTAAATTCACGCTCCTTACGGACGGAGCTGCAACAGCCAGCATTATCAAGGATGCCGGTGACGACCCGGATGTCACACACGGTGCCGAAATTCAAGTCACCGTTTGCAAAAAATCAGCCGGCACCGGCATCACCTTTCATGCAGGCGATGGCGTTGGCACGGTCACGCTTGCTGGCCTGCCGCTCCGCGTGGGTGAGCCCGCCATTAACCCAGCACCGCGCAAGATGATCGCCGAGACCTTG
>CAUZNJ010000256.1:0-3551 GCA_963580965.1 Alphaproteobacteria bacterium
TCCAGGGTGGGGCCGACTGGTCACATGACAGCGGCCTGTACGCCGGAGTGTGGGCGTCCAACGTAAATTTTAATGATGGAGACCAGGCGCATGTTGAAATTGACGTCTATGCTGGATATGGCGGATCTATCGGCAAATTCGGGTATGACATAGGAGTGCTTCACTATTTTTATCCCGGTGCCTCCAGTAGCACGAATTTCGATTTCTTCGAGATTACGCCGGCAATCTCCTATGACTTTGGCGTCGCAAGCGTGGGCGCGTCTGTCTCCTATACACCTGATAATTTTGGTGGCAGCGACGACGCCTTTTTCTATCAAGCGACTGTCGAAGCCCCTCTTCCCAATGGCTTTACGCTAACCGCTAATTTAGGCCGGTGGAATATCGACGATAACACGACTTTCGCCCTGCCCGACTACACCACATGGGGCGTTGGTTTGATCTATTCACTCGGTTCACTGCATTCCAAGTTGGACAGCTTTTCGATTGGGGTCGACTATATCGACACTAATATCGACCGGGCGGCGTGCGGCAGTGACAATTGCGATGGCCGTGCCGTCTTCAACATTTCGGCGTCCTTCTAACCAAACCGCAAGAGCGTCATTAAAACAGGTTGGGCGATTAATTTCGCCCAACCTGTTTTTTATTGGCGTAAAATTAAACAATTAAAAAATTGCCTAAAATTTAGCCACAATACCTGTCGAGGCTATTTATTACGCATTTTAAGATTAATTCAGCATGCTTTCATTCCCCTAGAAATTTTCTATTAAACTGATTTAAAACAATTTTTCTCTTCCCCTTCTTTTGGCACGATTATTGTAAACATCTATTTGAACAGCCGAAGTGCGCAAAGCCTATGGCTCAGTTTTACCAACAAGGAAGGCAACACAATGAAATTGATTAAAGCGATCATCAAGCCATTCAAGCTGGACGACGTCCGCGAGGCATTAACATCAATTGGAGTGGAAGGGCTGACCGTTAGTGAGGTCAAGGGATTTGGTCGTCAAAAGGGACAAACTGAAATCTATCGCGGCGCTGAATACGCCATAAGTTTCCTGCCCAAAGTAAAAATCGAAGTCGCCATTCCAGATGCGCGTTTGGACACAGTTGTCAACGCCATCCAAACCGCCGCCAACACCGGACGAATCGGTGATGGCAAGATTTTCATATTAGATCTCGCGAACGTCGTGCGGATTCGCACCGGCGAAACCGGAGACGACGCAATCTAAACGACGATTTAGGCCCTTTAAAACAAGAGAGATGCAATATGTTAAAAACATTCGGTAAAAAGGGGCGGCTCGCCCTTTCAACTTTCGGCGCTGGGATAGCCTTGACGTTGGTCACGGCGACTGAAGCCGCCGCCGCTGTCGACCCTGAAGTCGCTTTTATCTTCAACACGTTTTCTTTTCTCATACACGGCGTTTTGGTGATGTGGATGGCAGCGGGGTTCGCCATGCTCGAATCCGGGCTGGTCCGGTCCAAGAATACCGCTGCGATATGTTTAAAGAATATCGCGCTCTATTCAATTGCGGGAGTCATGTATTACGTCATCGGATACGCGTTAATGTATACCGACGTTCCCAAAGGTGGATGGATCGGCAGCATCAGCTTCCTCTATAACCCGGCCGAGACCGAACTTTTGCTGCTTAACGCAGACAAGGCGACGCTGGAAATGGTCAAAGCCGTCACCGACAACGGTTATTCATCGATGTCCGACTGGTTCTTTCAGATGGTCTTTGTTGCTACGGCTTCTTCCGTCGTCTCCGGAACCTTGGCTGAGCGGATTAAAATATGGCCCTTCATGGTTTTCGTTGTCGTGTTGTCCGGCGTAATCTACCCAATCCAGGGGTCCTGGGTATGGGGTGGCGGCTGGTTGACGGCGATGGGCTTCAGCGATTTTGCCGGCTCAACCCTCGTGCATTCTGTCGGCGGCTGGTGTGCGTTAACAGGCGCGATCATTTTAGGCGCACGGAAAGGTAAATACGGCCCTAACGGTGAAATTTTACCGATGCCCGGCGCCAATCTGCCTCTTGCTACTTTAGGCACGTTCATTCTCTGGTTTGGCTGGTTCGGCTTCAATGGCGGATCTCAATTAGCCCTGGGCAGTGCGCTCGACGTCGCAGCTATCGCCATTGTATACGTCAATACGAACCTCGCCGCAGCGGCAGGCGTTATTGCAGCGATGATTTTGACTCAACTTCTTTACAAAAAGATCGACCTTACCCTGACCTTAAACGGCGCGATTGGCGGCTTAGTTGCAATCACCGCAGGGCCAGACCTTCAGAACCACTTGCTGTCGATCCTTATCGGTGGCATTGGTGGAATTCTAGTCGTCGTCACCGTGCCACTCCTCGACAAATTTCGTATTGATGACGTAGTTGGGGCCATTCCCGCCCACCTTGTCGCTGGGATTTGGGGCACTTTGGCCGTCGGCGTATTCGGGAGCGGAAACCTTGTAACCCAACTTATCGGCATTGTCTCCATCGGCGCCTTTGTCATCATAACAAGTACAGTATTGTGGGTGATCCTCAAATACACAATTGGCGTCCGCGTATCGGACGAAGAAGAATCTGACGGGCTCGACAGGTCGGAACTTGGCATGGAAGCCTACCCGGAATTTGGGCGCGGCTCCCAGACTTTGTAATAAACCTTCCTTTTAAGCTGCCTGACAAGGCGTACTAGCCCGGACTGTTATGGTCCGGGCTATTTTTTGCATAAACCAAAATTTCCATGATTGTTTATCCAATTTTCGCCCTGACCAGCACTAGAAATTTCTTGAAACAGGATGTCTGCCTTTGGCCAAAGGTCCTGAAAAAGTTGGTTTTCGAGTGGTGCGAGAGTTCGCTGTTTTAATTTTGCAAGGGAGGCGTTCTGCCAGAGACCATATCAACGGCTCTAAGAGTATAGAGCCGCTGGAATATATTAATTAATTCTAACTACTGATTTTTATCCCACATAGCGTACCACATTAATTGCTTGTTAGCCTCAGCGTCGGGTCCCTTTTGACATGACCCCGATTGCTTATGGTCACCGCTGCCATCGACAGAAGCCGCCCAAGGACAGTGTTCCGCTCAAACGATTCCGGGGAGGGTGCATAGGGGGCCAAGGGGGGTGGCATACTTGCAATCGGTACACGGATCAGTGCCAAATAGGTTCCATGGAACGCTACCCGCTCAGAGAAAAAATCATGTGCCTTACCAAAACCCTGTTCATGGCAGCGGTGATGGTAGCTTGCGCCACATCCCAACAGTTCAATAAAATCAGGAACGCATTATAGGTGTGCCAGTCACGGCGGAATAACGAAAGGTTCTCACGCGGTAATAACGTCTGATGAAGGTCTATTGATAGAAGCGGTTATCGTCCCGGTGACGGCTAAGCTCGATCAGCATACAGCGCATTGTATTTTTCCGCGCTTAGTGAAGTAACGCCGTGATGCGCGTAACATCTTCAGCCTGATTAAGCGCTTTGAGGGCGGCGAACGCCGATGTTGCTTTTGCGTCACTGATGCGCGACGCCTGTTTCGCGCAGTCCATGAATTTTTCCTGTACTTCGGA
>CAUZNJ010000257.1:0-3533 GCA_963580965.1 Alphaproteobacteria bacterium
TTAATGAGGAATGGCAAAAGGATATTAACCGGCTGGGTACTGTCTTGTCCGGCTTACGCTTGGATGACGTGGAGCCGGTCGAGAATTTTGATTTCTCAAGTTCCGATGTCGTTCGCGCCGAAGTCGAATCGTTCGGCGGCTTGATCGTTCGCATTTCAATGCGGAAAATTGCCAATGGTGGTATTGAAAAATGGTGGGTGATATTTGAAACGGCAGTTGCACCTAATGCCAAGGCACTGCCGAACTTTTTAGAGGAAAAGGTTGCAGGGGAATCTGTATCGCCTAAAGAGCATCCCGATGCAAATGCGAGAATTGGCACGCCCGAGGAAATATTGTTGGAAGTTGAGGCTATCAACAAGCGAGTTAAGGGCTGGGCTTATCACATTTCAGAATATCGAGCTAAACCTATGCATTTGCGGTTAACTGATTTAGAGGCAAAGTCTAATTTTGATCAGGCTTTATGATTCCAAAATATTGGCCTAGCAACGTCATTTCTATTGCGTAACGAATGATTATATTATTTGGTAATTTTTGGCCATCAAGACCTCTATGGTGAAGAAATAACGGCGATGTTGCTGCGAAAAACGCTAGGATGTACCGTATTAGTTTTTGATGGTCTGCATAATGTTGGTCTTGATTCTGGCTTATTTGATAAGGTTACTCTCAGGGCATAGTCTCCATGCAAATGCGAGGAGATAACCTGGGAGCCTGCTGCGCTCAGAAAAACGTTCCATCGACTTCATCTGTTTTTCCCATTTCTGGGCGTGAGGCGCGTGATCTTTCTGTAGAGTTGGTGGCACCCTATGCTCTATCAACCATCATCTTTTGAATTAAGATGACAGCTTTGTTAAAAAACTGGTGATAAAATCTAACGCCTTATGAATACACTGTCTTGAGGCGTATTAATCAATGTTCATACAGCTTTATGATAAATTACTGGTGCCGTTTGGCGCTCCGACGATGTATTTAATTAAGAATCTTCTTGGAATCTCTATGCCTAATTAGTTTTGAAAAGATCATGGGCAGGACGATGACAGCCGGGATGGGCCAAGGTGGAAAATATCCCACAGACAATTTGGTATCTCGTCGTTTGGGCGTGCTTCTCCTCAATGAAGGCGGATTCGCGCTGAGCAGGTGGTTTAACAAGTATAAGCTTTTGGCTTGGACAGGAGATCATAGTGACTGGACCTAAGGCAAAGCGAATCTTGATCACGGGAACGGCTGGATTTATCGGATTTCATCTGGCTAAGCGGCTATTGAGAGACGGCCATGAGGTTATGGGAATAGACAATATTAACCCCTATTACGATATCCGTCTGAAACAAGCACGCTTGGCGCAACTCTCCACACTCTCAAGGTATACGTTCCAGCGTGCCGATCTTGTCGATCGAGATGCGATCAATCGGGTTTTTGCCGACTTTGCGCCAGAAATAGTTGTGAATTTGGCGGCACAAGCAGGGGTTCGCCATTCTCTAACAGACCCTCACGCCTATGTGGATAGCAATATCACAGGATTCCTCAACATTCTCGAGGCCTGCCGTCATTATCCTGTTGAGCACCTTGCGTATGCGTCATCAAGCTCTGTCTATGGCGCTAACACCAAGATGCCGTTTTCTGTCCATGACAACGTTGACCATCCGGTTAGCCTTTACGCGGCTAGCAAAAAGGCTAATGAATTAATGGCCCATTCTTATAGCCATTTATATGGACTGTCGGCTACTGGTTTACGTTTCTTTACTGTTTATGGCCCATGGGGGCGGCCGGATATGGCCCTATTTATTTTTACTCAACTTATTTTGGCGGGTGAACCGATCCAAGTTTTTAATCACGGCATTATGCAGCGCGATTTTACTTATATTGACGACATCGTTGAAGGGGTCGCGCGAGTTGCTCTTAAGACGGCGGTAAAAAACCCAAAATGGAGCAGCAGGTCCCCGGATCCAGCTACCAGTTACGCACCGCACCGTATCTATAACATCGGTAATAATGAACCTGTTCCGTTGTTAAAAATGATCGAAATTCTGGAAGACTGCCTCGGCCAAAAGGCCGAAAAGAATTTCCTTCCGATGCAACCAGGTGATGTTCCCGCCACCTATGCAGATATTGACAATTTAGTCGTGGATCTCGATTTTCGACCAATGACTACGATCGAAGACGGTGTGAAAGCGTTTGTAGACTGGTATCTGGAATATTACGGCACCGGGCAGTGATGGCTTGGGTAGATTTTACATTGGTTTCTGGAACAGCATCGACGTTGCGTCTTCGTAACCTGCAAGGTTAACCGTTTCTAACCTGCGTCTTTTGATCGTCAGAATTCTGTATCCTAATTAGGAGATTGCTGAATTAATGAATCTTTATTGAGCGACATTTTAACAAGATTTTAGCGAGGGGAAAAATATACGATCGCGTTCTCATGCCGGTTACTTGGCTTTTCTAGGTTTTTCGTATTTTCTCTAATTTTAAGGTTTTTCAGGTTCCCAAATAAGAAGAAAGCCATTTGATTGTCATCCAAAATCCGCCATTCCTATTCAATGCCAGCAACGGTGCTCGACATATCCCGTGGTTCCTAATCTGGAGCATGCTGATCAGTACTATTGCTGTAATTAATTTATGCATGCCCCAACAAAATGAGAGGCAGAAAAGTGGGTGAACGGATTGCTATCATTGGCCTTGGTTACGTTGGACTCCCTGTCGCGGTTTCTTTTGCGGAGAATCTTGGCGCGGCCACTGGTTTTGATATTAACCGCAAGCGTGTGGATGAACTTTTATGGGGTGTAGATAAAACCGGGGAAATCGATCCAGAGAGATTGCGTCTCTCGGCTTTAAAAATTACAGCGGACGTTCGCGATCTAGCGGAGGCAACCTTTTTCGTAGTGACCGTTCCTACGCCCATTGACGATGACCATCAACCTGACCTGGCAGCGCTTCGCAAGGCCTGCGAGATGATCGGCTCGGTACTTTCCCCTGATACAGTCGTGGTATTTGAATCAACCGTTTACCCGGGTGTTACAGAAGAAATCTGCGGTCCTATTCTTTCTCGGGTGTCTGGCTTAACCCAGGGAGTCGATTTCAAGCTGGGTTATTCACCTGAACGCATCAATCCGGGCGATAAGGAACATACATTTGACCAGATTGTCAAAGTCATCTCTGGCGAAGACGAAAAGACCACGGATCGTATAGCCGATGTATATGGTGCCGTGGTTACTGCCGGACTCCACCGTGCAACCTCAATCCGCGTTGCAGAAGCGGCCAAAGTTATCGAAAATACTCAGCGCGACCTAAATATTGCACTGATGAATGAACTTGCGCTGATATTTGATAGGCTCGGTCTTCGTACCCAGGACGTCCTGGATGCCGCAGGGACGAAGTGGAATTTTCTAAGGTTCAAACCGGGTCTTGTTGGCGGGCATTGTATTGGCGTTGATCCCTATTATCTGACCGCCAAGGCTGAGATGGTTGGTTATCACCCACAAGTGATCTTAGCTGGCCGGCGCATCAACAACAGCATGGGCGCGTTCATTGCTCAGCGTTTG
>CAUZNJ010000258.1:0-3523 GCA_963580965.1 Alphaproteobacteria bacterium
ACACCAGTCGATTTTGCCTATGCCGTCCATTCCGAGATTGGTGATACATGTGTAGGGGCAAAGATTAATGGACGCATTATGCCTTTGCGCACAGCCTTGCAGAATGGTGATCAAGTGGAAATTCTCACCTCGCGCATGCAGACACCGTCCCCTGTCTGGGAAAGCTTTGTCGTCACGGCTAGAGCGCGGGAGCGCATCCGGCGGTACGTCCGTGCTAAGCGGTTCGAAGAATACGTGGAACTCGGCCAGGCCATTATCGATAAGGCTTTCGCGGAGGCGGAGCTGGAACTTACGGCGAAGGGCTTGAAAGGCGTGCTCAAGATTTTAAAGGCCGATACGGTCGACGATGTTAGGGCAAGGGTCGGCAATGGCGTTTTTACGGCGCGCCAGGTTATCGAGGCGGTATACCCAGCGATGAAAAGCCATCCGTCGGATGGTAATGTGGTTGCGCATGGGCGCCCTGGGGTCGCCCATGGTAACAAAGAAAAAGGCATTGCCATCAAGGGGCTGACGCCAGGTATGGCGGTGCACTGTGGCGGGTGTTGTCATCCGCTTCCCGGTGATCGCATCGTTGGACTTATCACTACTGGCAAGGGCGTCACGATCCACACCATAGACTGTGAGACCTTGAGGCAGTTTGACGATGATCCAGAGCGTTGGCTGGATTTGGCATGGGAAGGTGCAGGCGATTTCGCCGACCTATGTGTCGGGCGCATCGCCGTCACTGTTGCCAACGAGCTTGGTAGCCTCGGTAATCTATCCACGGTCATTGCCAGAAATGATGGCAACATTAATAATTTGAATATCACCAACAGATCCACTGATTTTTTCGATATGGTGATAGATATCCAGGTGCGCGACGTTAGGCACCTGACTGATATTATTGCTGCGCTAAGGGCGACATCGGCGATCAATGCCGTCGAACGGACGCGTGGTTAGTCGACATATAGGGGGGGCGGAGCGATGAACCGTTACCTGAGGCTTGGTGTCAACATCGATCATGTGGCGACCTTGCGCAACGCCCGCGGCGGAGATAACCCTGATCCGGTGCGGGCTGCACAGCTGGCGGCCGAATTTGGTGCTGATGGTATCACTGCCCATTTGCGCGAGGATCGGCGACATATATCTGATGATGATATTTTGCGTCTCAGCCGTGATATCGATCTGCCCCTGAATCTAGAGATGGCCGCAACCGACGAGATGCTGGAAATTGCGCTGCGCCATAGGCCCCACGCGGCCTGCATCGTGCCGGAAAATCGCAAAGAACTAACGACTGAGGGTGGGCTCAATGCCGCTGGAGGTCAAAATTATCTGACACCCATTATCCGCGAATTACTAAAGTCCGGGATCCGTGTCTCACTGTTCATTGAGGCCGACCGGAAACAGCTGGACGCGGCCGCGAATCTTGGTGCTCCTGTGGTTGAATTGCATACAGGGGCCTACAGTGAGGCCAAGGGTGCCGAGCGCAAGCGGCATTACCAACGCATAGTTGATGCCGCTAGCCATGCCGAAGTACTTGGCCTCGAATGTCATGCGGGCCATGGACTTAGCTTTGACACGGTTGGGCCGGTCGCGGTCATTCCCTCCATCGTCGAGCTTAATATCGGGCATTTTCTAATCGGTGAATCCATTTTCGGCGGTCTCGACAGCACCATTCGTCGCATGCGCTCACTGATGGACAGGGCCCGAGCCGAAGCTGCAAGTCAGCGTGCGACGTGAATATCCCGTCCCCATTCTGCGCCGGTCCGGTCAAATGATTATCGGTATCGGCACTGACCTTCTCGACATTCACCGCTTGGAACGCACGTTGGAACGTTTCGGTCACCGCTTTATTTCTCGCGTTTATACCAATGTAGAACAAGCGCGCGCCACCCGTCGTCATCGACCAGCCAACATGTACGCCATGTGCTATGCCGCCAAGGAGGCCTGTTCCAAAGCGCTAGGTACGGGTTTTCGCCAAGGCGTGTTCTGGCGTAATATGGGCGTGGTACATCTGGGTTCCGGAAAGCCTACCATGGCTCTGACTGGCGGTGCCCTAGCGCGCCTCGCGGCGCTAACGCCGGATGGTATGATCGCCAAAGTGGACGTTTCTCTAACCGATGAATTTCCCATGGCGCATGCCATGGTTATCATCTCGGCGGTACCTAAATCCTGGCCGCATAAGGTCGGTGATGGCTTGGTTACGGCGACTTGACAGGGGCTGTTACGGCTGGCTTGATCTTCCACTCTTCCAGAGAGATTCGATGAGTGTTTTAAAGTAATGTTACTTCAATTACTTGAGAAAATTTATTAATGTTAGAAAAGAGACCCGGAGGATTCTGGGAAATAGCTAAGACTTTGGTTTATGCGGTGCTGATAGCGCTTGGTATACGCACCATGGCGTATGAGCCGTTCAACATCCCATCAGGCTCGATGAAGCCGACGTTGCTGGTCGGTGATTTTCTATTTGTTTCCAAGTACTCCTATGGCTACAGCCGCTACTCGTTGCCGCTCGGTCTGCCGCTGCTTTCCGGGCGTGTTTTTTTTACCGAACCAGAGCGGGGCGATGTAGCCGTCTTCAAGCTTCCCTCGGACAATAAGACCGATTACATCAAACGTATTATTGGTCTCCCTGGTGACGAGATTCAGGTTCGGGGTGGTATTCTCCATATCAATAGAAAGCCAGTGAATCGCGAACGTATGGCTGATTTCCTTGATCGTGAAGGTGGTAATATCCGGCGCTTCCCGCGCTACCTCGAGACCCTGCCCAACGGCCGCCGCCATCCTATTATCGAAATGGCGAATGACAACGGACCTGCCGACAATACGCTGGTCTTTAAGGTGCCGGAAGGTCACTATTTCGGCATGGGCGACAACCGCGATAATTCTCAGGACAGCCGGTTTCCCCATGTTGGCTTCATCCCCCGCGGGAACCTCGTAGGTCGGGCGGAGGTTTTGTTCTTCTCTATCGACGGCCCCGCATGGAAGTTATGGCGCTGGCCCGAAACGGTCCGATTCGAGCGGTTATTCGATGCCATTGATTAGGGGTCGTATTGGCGCACCGTGATCATGAATTGGAAGCGGCGCTGGGCCACCAATTCGATAACGTCTCGCTTCTCGGTCAGGCGCTAACTCACCGTGGAGCGGCTTTGTCGCCGGAAGAATCCAATGAACGGTTAGAATTTCTTGGTGACCGAGTGCTTGGCCTGGTCGTTGCTGACATGCTGTGTCGGCGTTTTCCGAGCGAGGAAGAAGGCGCGCTTGCTCGACGGTTTTCGTCTCTGGTCCGGCGTGATGCCCTTGCCCGCATTGCCACTGATATTGGGTTGGCGTCGCGTCTGATACTCACCCAAACGGAAATTGATAGTGGTAGTCGCGATAATCCGGCCTTGCTTGCTGATGCCTGCGAAGCGGTGATCGCGGCGCTTTACCGGGATGGGGGTTTGGCCGCTGCGGCTGGTTTCATTGGGCATCGGTGGTCGCCACTCCTCGAAGAGGACCCGACGCCGCCCCTGGACGCGAAGACAGCATTGCAGGAATGGGC
>CAUZNJ010000259.1:0-3522 GCA_963580965.1 Alphaproteobacteria bacterium
TGCCAAGCCCCTCTTGCAGCACCTTGATTATCGGGGCCAGGCAGTTGGTGGTGCAGGAAGCGGCGGTCACCAAATGATGCTCCGTTGGATCATAAAGATGGTCATTCACCCCCATGACGATGTTCAGTGCGCCGCCATCCTTCACTGGACAGGCGACAACGACCTTTTTCACCCCTGCGTCGAAATAGGGCTGCAGGTCCCGGGCAGTCTTGAACCTACCACTCGCCTCGACGACCAGATCGATCCCCAGCCCGGCCCAGTCGGTGTCGGTGAGGGCGCTGTTGCTGCTGTGGGAGAGGGTTCGCGCGCCGGCCCGGATCGTACCGTCTACGGCGGATGCCGACACCGCCCACCGGCCGTGCACGCTGTCGAAGCCAAGGAGATGCGCCGAGATCTCGGCATCTCCATTTGGCTCGTTGATATGGACGATGTCATGCAAGCCGGTGCCCCACGGCCCGGTCGGGTTGTCGAGCGAGTCGGGATCGCGGGGATCATGCCCCCAGGCGGCCCGCAACCCCAGCCGACCCATCCGTCCAAACCCATTTATCGCGATACGAACGGTCATGAAATCAGCCTTTTATAATGCGGTCGGTTCAGCGGGATCATTGAGCGACAAAGTTTAATCATCGACTCGGCTTTAAATTTCAACCACCAGCCCATCATGGGCGCATTCGCTGGGCCCTGAATCGGCACAGGGTAGCCTCTCGCGGCTCATATGGGTAAGGGTCTCTTGGCGGAAATTTCGTGCCAATGACGTTTAAATCACGATGTCGTGACAGTTTTCTTTGTCTACAGCCTGTTCAGTCCGCTTGCAGGAGTGTTCATGGTTTTATAACGATTTTTGTGATCTCCGTATGACAGGTTGTCGGCGAACCGCTGTTGGGGGAGGGCGTCAGGCGGTCTCGAATGAGACCTGAACCCGATCTGCTGCAAAGCAGGCGCGGCCGAACTCGATCGGATTGCCGTCCTGATCGACATTCACCGATTCGCAGATTAGAAGTGGCCGGGTCTTCGGCATCTCGAGGAGACCCGCCTCCCGAAAATCGGGCAGGCGGGCGGTCACCTGGGTTGATTTTCGCCAATAGTCCTCGACCCCGGCGGCAGCCAGGGCGCTGGAGATGGATCCACTCTTTTCGAAGTCCTTGATCAAATCGGGAAATTGCCGTGCCGGGAAATGATGCGCGCCGAGGCTGATCGGGACGTCGTCGGCCATGCCGAGGGTCTCCAGTAAAATAACGCGTGTGCCCCGGCGCAGATTGAGTGCTTGCGCCACAACGGGTTCGGCCCGAATTTCCTCGGCGCGGACGAGGCGACCTGAGGGTTCGCGCGCCTGGCGACGGATATTCTCGCTGAACCGGGTCCGTCTGCCTACTGTGTAGTCGATGGCCCCACCTTGTACGAAGGTGCCGCGTCCCTGCTCAATACGGACAAGACCTTTCTCTTCCACTGCGGCGACTGCGCGGCGTAATGTGTGTCGGTTCACTCCAAAACGTGCGGCGAGCTCGTTTTCCGTCGGGAGACGGCCGCCCGGTGGAAACAACCGCGCCGCGATATCGTCTTCTATCTGGTTGGCGATCTGGCGCCACAGCGCCACACCCGACCCCCGCGATATATCCAATCTCGAGCCCCTGTCACAAAAAAATTCACGCCTCGGCTCTTTACTGGAAGCAGATCTCAGCGTATCAATAAAACATATATACATCTAGATGAATAAAGAGGATTTGTCTAATGCTGCGACATCTTTCCAATGACGACCCGAATGCGGCGCGCAAGCGATGGATGGGCGTGCTGGCCCGGACCGGGCTCGACAGGTTGGAAGAAACCTACGCTGCGCTTTCGCCCGTTCCCAAACACACGGTCCTGCGCAAGTCGGAAACAGGGCTCGTCATGGTCCAGGGCCGTGCGAATAGCACGGGCCAGAAATTCAACGCTGGTGAGATGACAGTGACCCGATGCAGCGTGCGGCTGCCGGTGGGGACCGTTGGGCATGCCTATGTGGCGGGACGCAGCCGGCGTCATGCTGAACTGGCAGCCATCTTCGATGCCTTGTTGCAGGACCCCGCACAAGCCGATGCGCTCGAGGAACAGCTAATTTGCCCAAGCGAACATATGCTGGCGGAACAGCGTGTTCTGCGGCAACGCAAGGCAGCGGCCACCAAGGTCAATTTCTTCACGATGGTCCGCGGGGAGGACGCGTCATGAGCCTTGCCTATCAGCCCTCGAGCATTCTGCCCGGGTTCAATGATCCTGTGCACGAAGCGCAGACCGTGTTTCGCCAGCTACTTGAAGCGATGTCCCATCCGGGTGTCATTGTCGGTATCGAGATGACAGCCGAATCGCCCTGCAAAATGAGCGAAGCAATGTCCGCGCTTGCACTCACCCTCTTTGATGCCGACACGCCGGTCTGGCTTGATGCGGTGCTGGCCGAGCGGGAGAGCATTGCGGACTATCTGCGTTTTCATTGCGGATGCCCGATCGTCCAGTCACCCCTTGAGGCCGCATTTGCACTGGTTGGGTCGGTGGAGTGCCTGCCGCGTCTTGAACGTTTCGCCATGGGTGATGTGCAGTATCCTGAGCGCAGCGCGACGGTTCTGATGGAAATGCCCCAACTCACTGGCGGCCCTGTCGTGGCTTTGACCGGGCCGGGGATTGCTCAAACACGGAATTTTGATCCGGTCGGACTTCCTAACTGGTTCTGGAGAGCCTGGGCGGTCAATCATGGGGCTTTCCCGTTGGGCGTCGATGCCATTTTTACCTGCGGCGCTGAATTCTGTGCGCTACCGCGTAGCACTCGAGCGGAGGCATGACCCATGTATGTGGCTGTAAAAGGCGGCGAGGCCGCCATTGAGAACGCGCATCAGCTCCTGGCCGAGGAACGACGCGGCGATCCTAATGTGGCGGAACTCGAACTGGCTCAGATCGATGAGCAGTTGGGCCTGGCTGTGGATCGGGTCATGACTGAAGGTTCGCTCTATGATCGACGCCTCGCGGCGCTAGCGTTCAAACAGGCGTGTGGGGATGTGATCGAGGCCGTGTTCCTGCTACGAGCGTATCGTACCACCCTTCCGCGATTTGGATCCACAGAGCCGATTGATACTGCGCACATGGATGTGCTCCGGCGCATCTCTGCGACCTTCAAGGACCTGCCGGGAGGTCAGGTGCTGGGTCCGACATTTGATTACACCCATCGCCTCATCGACTTCGATCTTGCTGAGCCGTCCGAGGAACCTCCGGTCGCGCCGCTCGCCGAGCTGCCAGTCGATAACGCCATGCCTCGGGTAAATGAACTCCTCGAAGCGGAGGGCTTGCTCGAACCCGCGGCACCGTCCGATGGGGACCCTGACCCCTTTGACCTTACACGTGAGCCGATCAGCTTCCCGGCCGGGCGTGACCTACGTTTGCAAAACCTTGCACGTGGAGACGAGGGCTTTCTTCTGGCCCTTGCCTACTCGACCCAGCGAGGGTTCGGGCGGAACCATCCTTTCGTCGGGGAAATTCGTATGGGTGAGGTGGCTGTCGAGT
>CAUZNJ010000260.1:0-3514 GCA_963580965.1 Alphaproteobacteria bacterium
GCTCGGGGAAAGGCGGCGCGCGAAACAGCGTTGCCTAGTGGACGGGTCCGTCCTGCTCAGGTTCGGCTGCCGGTACGTCATCGACCTTTAGGTTAAGGCCCCACTCCGCCTGAGTGGTACTCGAAATCAGCAGGTCGCACAGGGAATAGAGTAATTTCTTTTCCAGGCTTAGATTGATAGCGCGCCCATCCTTGGTTTGCAGAGTGAGCTGGGTGCCCTTGCCGCCCGGGCTGGTACGAATGCCGGTGAGCAGGCTGGCTTTCTCACCAAGCGGACGTTTGGCGTCTTTATCTTCAAAATTCTTAGAGAAGTTTGCCGTTTGGCGCGCCTCTTCCCGCTGGAAGGATTTCACCGCCTGGCGGGTCTCCGGCGCCGCCTGGGCCTGCACGTCCGGCAGGCTTTCAACCGATTTGCTCAGCAACTTCCACAGAATCTTTACGTAACGCTGCGTCATCCACAGGCGATATTCCGTCTTCCCCGTGGTGTTAATACGCAGCAACATACGGTCTTCCTCAGGCGAATAGCCGAGGTTGATTTGGTGAAGGCGATCGGGCTCAGACATTGTGCGCGGATATCATTTCAGGTTTTTGCTGGGGCGCCGTCCAGACATAACGGGCAACGCGCTGCACATGCTTGGCATAAATTCGAAAGCCAATCCAGCCTAAGCGAATAATGGTCCTGCCCAAAAATCCTTGCGGATTAATACCGGCGGATTTAAGCGTCATGCCAACGCCGCGCTGGATATGCTTGAAGTCATAGAGTTGCAGCGTGCGCGCCATACAGGCGTTGTTTGCCTGCTTGCGCTGATAGGGCTCGGTATCGCCTGAGCCGCAATAATAAGCATAGGCCAATTCATCGTCACCGATCTCGACAATACGGCCGGCGACGATTTTAAAGCGCGCCCAACGGCTGAGGTTTTCGACCTTTTGGAAATGTTTGACGTATTTGTAGAAGAGTTTGTAGTGGCGGAATTCATCGGCCGCGATGCGGCGGCAAACCTCGCGTAGAACTGGCTCGTCGGTCGCGTCATGCAGCGCGCTATAGTAGGAAGACGTGCCAACTTCGACGGCGCAACGGGCAATCATCTCTTTGCACAGCGAGCCGCGAATGGATTGATCCGTGGTGGTATCAATCAGGTGGCCATTGGTGAAACGGGCAAAGGCATCGTCAAAATCGAAGTCCGGGTCGGCCAGTTCAGCGTAGCGGCGCAGCACCTTGCCGTGCTGAACTTCCTCCTCCGCCCAATCCCGCGCCTGGCGACATATCTCCGGCTCCTCGTTAAACACAGCACAAAGATACTCGCCGTAAACGCCGCTATGGTGCTCGACCATGCAGGCCGCCTTCACAAGCTTAAGACGCTCCCGGTCAACCTTGTCCGGTTCGAAGCTGTCCCATGGTATATCGTCGAGTGTCCAGTTTCCCATAACGCACCGTCTTCATCTGCTGTTTGATTATTAATCATTCTTTAAGATTATAAAAGCAGGTGTGCGAGTCCAGCAAGCACGCTTATTACGCACTAATCCTACAAAAATAATAGAGGTAATTGGTGGTGCCTGAGCGGCCCTAGCTGCAGGCGGCGACCAGGGTTTGTGCAACTTCGAGCGCTTTCTCGCACTTTGCACGTTCTGCGTCCGAGGAGGCGTCACTGAGGTCACGCTCCGCCGTGTCCAGGCGTTTACGGGCTTCGCTCTCGTCGAAGTCCGCCAAATTGACCGACTCGGTGGAGAGAACCGTGCAGCGTTCGGGCGTTACTTCGGCGAAACCGCCGCCAACGAAAAAGCGCTCTTTCGGCTTATCATTCTCATGAATTTCGATAATTCCGGGGCGTACGGTCGAGAGCAATAGGGCATGGCCCGGCAATACGCCAAAATCTCCCTCCGCTCCCGGTACGACGACAAACTCGATATCGTCCGAAAAAATCAGTTTTTCCGGCGCGACCAGTTCGAATTGGAATGTATCTGCCACGATCTGTCCTATCGGTCTTGCTAGAGAGTGTCATGTTCGCATGCGCTCACACGAAATGCTCTATATTTTTTAAGTTAAAGCAAATCGTCGTCGTAGGTGATTTCACTCGCTCGGAATTTGCTCTAGGCTGCTTCAGCGGCCATTTGTTTGGCTTTCTCGATGGCTTCGTCAATTCCGCCAACCATGTAGAAAGCGGCTTCCGGAAGATCATCATAGTCACCGGCGACAATTGCCTTGAAGCCGGCAATGGTGTCTTTGAGGTCGACCAGCTTACCCGGCGTGCCGGTGAATACCTCGGCAACGAAGAACGGTTGCGAGAGGAAGCGTTGAATTTTGCGTGCCCGGGCGACGGTGAGCTTATCTTCTTCAGAGAGCTCGTCCATGCCGAGAATGGCGATGATGTCCTGCAGGGATTTATAGGTTTGCAGGATACGTTGAACTTCACGCGCTACTTCATAATGCTCGTCACCGATGATGCGCGGGTCGAGCATGCGTGAGGTCGAATCGAGCGGATCCACCGCCGGGTAAATACCAAGCTCAGCAATCTGGCGCGACAGCACGGTGGTCGCATCCAAATGGGCGAACGAGGTGGCCGGGGCCGGATCGGTGAGATCATCCGCCGGCACATAAATCGCCTGTACCGAGGTGATCGAGCCCTTTTGCGTCGAGGTAATACGCTCCTGCAGATTGCCCATTTCAGTGGCCAGGGTCGGCTGATAGCCCACCGCTGACGGCATGCGGCCCAGCAATGCGGACACTTCCGAGCCGGCCTGGGTGAAGCGGAAAATGTTATCGACAAAGAACAGCACGTCCTGGCCTTCTTCATCGCGGAAATATTCAGCTTGGGCGAGGCCAGAGAGACCAACGCGCGCACGCGCTCCGGGCGGCTCGTTCATCTGGCCGTAGACCAGCGCCACTTTGGAGCCTTCGCCGTCCAATTTGATAATGCCGGAATCGATCATCTCGTGATAGAGATCGTTGCCCTCGCGGGTCCGTTCGCCAACGCCGGCGAACACCGAATAACCGCCATGTGCTTTGGCGATGTTGTTGATTAATTCCATGATAATCACGGTCTTGCCCACGCCGGCACCGCCGAACAGGCCAATCTTGCCGCCCTTGGCGTAAGGGGCTAGCAGGTCAACGACCTTAATGCCGGTCTCAAGAATTTCTGATTCGGTCGATTGATCGACGAAATCAGGCGCCGGAGCATGAATTGGGTTTCTCTTCTTTGAATTAACTGGCCCGCGTTCGTCAATGGCATCGCCAACCACGTTAATGATGCGCCCCAGCATTTCCGGCCCGACCGGGACCGTGATACCGGCACCGGTGTCGGTGACTTCCTGGCCACGCACCAAGCCCTCGGTGGTATCCATAGCAATGCAGCGCACATTGCTCTCGCCCAAATGCTGGGCAACTTCGAGCACCAGGCGAGTGCCGTGATTGTCGGTCTCCAGCGCGTTCAGAATCGCCGGCAAATCACCTTCGAATTGAACGTCCACGACGGCGCCCATGATTTGCGTAACGCTGCCTTTTCCATCTGTACTGGCCA
>CAUZNJ010000261.1:0-3505 GCA_963580965.1 Alphaproteobacteria bacterium
GGGAATTTCAATGGCCGGGATCAAACTATCAACCTGCGCCATGACCTCATCCTGCGTATAGCTACCCTCGCGCGGCGGCAAATCCCCTTTCATGGTAAAATCAAATTCCGCCTCGATGATATGGAGAATGACTTCGCCGGCAGAAATTGAGGCCGGGCTGGTACGCAGCGACGCTTTCATCACGTGGCCGGAAAAGGGCGCATCCACATTGAACATTTTCTGCGCTACTTTATTAGTGGCGCCAATCTTATAACCTGCATGCGATCCGCCATGAAGACCAACCAGAACTTCTTGAATCTGATAGCCGTCGGCCGTGTTCTGAGGGCGACAGGTTTCGGGTAATTCGTAAATGAGGGCTTTATCGCGCCACGCGCCGTACAACAGCCGGGCTGCCTCTTGCGCTTGAGAATCTTCCATTTGTCTATGTAGCCTCTCTTTCTATATGGATGCAAGAATCACGGTGCATCACCACTCTATGCAGATGCAAAAATCAGGGTGCATCGCCACCACCCTCAGGCAGCGGCGCGATGCAGTCCGGATCATCATTATGTGCATTGTTTACATATTTGCTAACGGCGTGAAATTCGACGGCGTCATTGGGCGCGGGGCGCAGCAGAGAAAGCGCGTCATTGATGGTAAGCTCCGTCGACAGCCAACTTCCAAAATCCGCCGGATCAAGAATTACCGGCATGCGTGCATGCACAGCGCCCAGTGTATCGTTGGCTTCTGTGGTGATTATGGTAAAGCTCTCAATCGGCTCCTCGCCGCCTTTTTCCCAACGCTCCCAAAGGCCGGCAAAGGCGAATAGTCCGCCGCCCGGCCTGAGAATGCGATAGGGCTGCTTGGCGCCTTTCTTGCCACGCCACTCATAAAAACCGTCGGATGGCACCAGACAGCGGCGCTTTTGCAGAGCATTTCGAAAAGACGGTTTTTCCGCCACGGTCTCGGCCCGCGCATTAATCATCCGTGCGGCCATAGAATTGTCCTTGGCCCAGGACGGTATTAATCCCCAGCGCAGAAAATCTAACCTACGGCCTTGCGCGCGCCAGCGCACCACAGCAGCATCCTGGGTCGGCGCTATATTGAAACGCTGCGGTAAATTACGCGGCGGGCCAAAAATATTAAGAAACGTGTGAACCTCTTCCCAACCATGGAATTGAGAGAATCGACCGCACATACTGCCCTGCCGTAACCTACAGCCGCCCTACCAAAGACGCTTAGATATAATCTCAGCGCCTTTGGCCAGGGTCATCAGCTTGGCATAACAGATATTCGGATCGATCTTGCCTAAACCTAAGCTTTTTGCCACCGACACCGATCCTCGTAAAGTGCCAAATTGTTATGATCTGGGGAAGCGCAAGAAACGCTCCAAAGGCTAGCGCGCACGCCAGTCGCCAGTCTTCTCAACCGCGTCGGCAACCTGCAGTACTGTAAGATCGTTGAAGCGGTTGCCTACCAGCATCAATCCGATAGGCAAATCGCCAGCTGCGCCGCAGGGTACGCTAATTGCTGGATGACCAGTTAGATTGAACTGGCAGGTATTGTTGATCATATCGAGTGCAAGGCGCATCTCCTCGACAATGGAGCAATCCGGTTCAGCGAGGGGCGGCGTGACGAAGGGAATCGTCGGCATGGCGATGACGTCGCAATCTTTTAGTATATTGTCATAAGCGTCGTCCAGCAGATGGCGCTGATTTTGCGCCTTAGCGTGATAGCGACCGTGATAATTCTGTTTCATGTATTCACCAAGTAGCAGCACCAACTTACCGGCAACGGGCAGATCATTGATGCGCGCGTCGAAACCTCGACCAAATGCCTCCTGTAGACGTGTATTATAGAGGCCACGCCAATTTGTACCCTGATTGTTGCCCTTGATCATGAATTCGCAGGAGCCTTCTAATCCGACACCGTTCCAAATATGCGGACCGTCCATATGAATTGGTGCTGAGACACGAACGACCTCTGCGCCCTGAGCTTCGAGGGCTTTGATTGCAGCGAGGCAGGCGTTGTCGACAACCTCGTCGCTGCCTGGGAAGCCGAGATCAGGCCAATCATTCTGGCCGAAGCCCTCGTCGAGTAAACCGATCCTTAGTCCCTTCACACCCTTGTCGATGGAGGGCATATAGTCTTTTACCCAATTGGTGGGTATGACCCCGCGCTGGCGAGGGTCGTGGGGACAAGGCCCGGCGACGACGGACAACAAGCGCGCTGCGTTTTCGACTGTGTCACACATTGGTCCAATTGTGTCGATGGTCATTTCAATCATCACTGCGCCGGTATATGGCACTAGGCCAAAAGTCGGCTTGAGGCCTACTATGCCGCTGCGGCACGCAGGGATGCGGATCGACCCAGCTTGATCCCCGCCTAGCGTCATCTTCACATCGCCTGCTGCCACCGCTGCACCGCTGCCGCTCGACGAGCCACCAGGTGAGTGGGTCGGTTTGCGCGGGTTACGAGTCGGGCCGAGGGCGCATGTATGGCCCCCACCCGAGAAAGAGCAATCCTCGGTATTGGTTTTGCCGACGATGGTGCCGCCAGCATCAAGAATGCGGGTGACGACTGTTGCGTCGATATCGGCGATAAAGCCTTCGAGCAGACGGGTGCCATTCATCATCGGAACGCCCGCAACACCAATGGCATCCTTGATGCCAACATCGTAACCTTTGAGCGGTCCCGTCGCCGCACCCTCGATTTGGCAGCGCCAATACCAGGCATTATAGGGGTTTTGCTCGGCGCTCGGGCGATAACCGGGATCTCGGGGATATTTAATCGGTGGGCGGTATTCAGGAAGTTCTTCTAGGCGTTTGAAGGAAGCAATCGGCCCGCGCATCAGGGTTTGATATTCCTCAGCATCTGATTCCGGCATGTCGATACCAAATCCTTGAGAAAGTTCGATGATCTGGCGGATACTTGGCAGTGCCGCGCCCTTTGGCATTTGTCGTCCTTCCTTTTTATCCTGGCGGTTTATTCGCCCATGGTGAAACGCTATCAGTCCGGGTGGCGGAGGCCAAGACCGTACGATCTTCGTAGATTTTATGTAAAGGTATATTATGGGCCGTAACCTGCTTGTCGTGGGCCGAGCCGCAACTGATTATTAGCGCATAGACATCACTTTAAATTAGATGGGGTAGTAGATGCGGGTACAAAAACTTGTGCGTTTTTTTGAGCACCACCTTGCCGAGCTTTGCTACTTGGACCCTCCTGTCGTAAATCCCGGTATTGCCTACTTTACGGGATATGACTTTGTGGGTGTAGAGACGTTAGGTGTGCTAGCATGCACGGCCATAGCGAGGATGCCCTAGTTCTTAAATGCTGCCGGCTAGGCAACATGAGGGACGGCATGGGGGTGTGTTGCAGACTGGTTGCCGTCTTCCTCACTCTCCATATAGCCCTGTATTTTGATGACGATCACCCTTGAGGGCACGCCCAAGGCGGTGGTTCACAACCGATTGCGGTGAACGTGGAAGAGCCGCAATCACTAACGGTCAACGCCCCCTCACGATCA
>CAUZNJ010000262.1:0-3498 GCA_963580965.1 Alphaproteobacteria bacterium
AGTTATTGGTTTAAATGGTGCCGCCGAGAGGAATCGAACCTCCGACCCCACCCTTACCAAGGGTGTGCTCTACCCCTGAGCTACGGCGGCTCCGTTGCGCGGGCGCGCACCTTGCCACAGGGTCCCAGGACAGGCAAGACGATGCAACGAAGAGAAACAGGAAGCTACCTTCAGTCTTTGTGCTACCTTCTCGGTATGGATCAGAACCGCAAGGCAAACGGCAAGAAAATTATTGCACAGGAGCGCGAAGAGCGGCTTGCCTCCGCTCTTCGTGAAAACCTCAAGCGGCGCAAAGATCAGGCCCGCGCCCGGCAATCTGGCGCGTCCCCCGACGACCCGCCGTCTGGCCTAGATGAAGGTCCTAATCACCCCCGCCGGCCTTGAGGGTCGCTCAAGCCAGCGCTATAAGAAATTTCTCTACGTGTAGCCAACGATTCCAGCTATTCCGCCGCGCGCCAAATCGCCGACCCAGGAGCCCCCGACATGGACCGCATCATCATTCGCGGCGGCGTCCCGCTGAAGGGTCAAATCGCTATTGGCGGGGCTAAAAATGCTGCCCTACCGCTGATGGCAGCAAGCCTACTGACCGAAGAAACCCTATCTCTTTCCAACCTACCTCACCTCGCCGATATCGTAACCATGGCGCACCTGCTGGGCGAACTCGGCGTTAGTATTGGTATGGACGGCGATGCAACCAACGGCGGTCATACTGGACGAGTGCTGTCTCTAACGGCCGCCAATATTCTCAACACCACGGCGCCCTATGACCTCGTCCGCAAGATGCGGGCCTCCGTCCTCGTCCTCGGCCCGCTGGTGGCCCGCTATGGCAAGGCCCGCGTTTCCTTGCCGGGTGGCTGTGCAATTGGCACTCGGCCGGTCGATTTGCATCTCAAGGTCCTAGCCCAGCTTGGCGCTGACATCGAGCTCCGCGAAGGCTATATTCAGGCGAGCGCCCCCAATGGCCTCACTGGCGCCCATATTGTCTTTCCAATGGTTACCGTCGGCGGCACGGAAAATGCCCTGATGGCTGCGGTCCTAGCGCGCGGTGAAACAGTGCTAGCTAATGCCGCCCGCGAGCCCGACGTAGCTGATCTCGCGCATTGCCTCGTCGCCATGGGTGCCGAGATCGAAGGCATCGGTACCGACACCCTGAGCATCCATGGTGTCGATCGTCTGCATGGCGCCGAATACGGCGTCCTACCCGACCGCATCGAAACAGGCACCTACGCGGTAGCCGCCGCCATCACCGGCGGTGATATCGAACTTGTCGGCACTCGCCTCGATCTCGTCGAGTCTGTCGCCGATGTCCTAACCAGAGCCGGGGTCAACATATCCGAAACCACCGATGGTATCCGGGTCGTCCGCGTCAATGGCCCACTTAAGGGCGTTGACATAATGACCGAGCCGTTTCCCGGCTTTCCCACCGACATGCAAGCCCAAATTATGGCCTTGATGGCAGTTTCCGGTGGGGCTTCGATGATCACAGAAACCATCTTCGAAAATCGCTTCATGCACGTTCCCGAACTTTGCCGCATGGGGGCCAACATTAATGTCCATGGGTCTTCTGCAATCGTTCGCGGTGTGGCATGCCTATCCGGCGCGCCCGTAATGGCAACTGACCTGCGTGCCTCGGTGTCGATGGTGCTTGCAGGCCTCGCGGCCAAAGGCGAGACCGTGGTCAATCGGGTCTACCATCTCGACCGAGGTTACGAACGGCTCGAGGAAAAGCTCGCCGCCTGTGGCGCAGAAATCGAGCGGGTCAAAGGATAAAGCTACCTTGGCGCAATTCCCGCGCGCTGGCATGGTTTGGCAAAAGGTATTATGTAAGCGCCTTCACACGTTGAGCGGAGGCCAACCGTGGCCAATGACGGCAAACTAATCCTGGCCCTACCTAAGGGCCGCATCCTAAAAGAAGTTGCTCCCCTTCTAGCCGCCGCTGGCGTCGAGCCGGAGTCGGATTTTTACAATCCTAGTTCTCGAAAGCTGCGTTTCGAGACGTCAGACTCCAGCCTCGATATCATCCGCGTGCGCAGCTTTGATGTCGCCACCTTTGTCGCCTTTGGCGCGGCTCACTTGGGCGTGGCCGGCAACGACGTTCTCATGGAATTTGATTACTCCGAACTTTATGCACCGCTCGATCTTGGCATCGGTAAATGCCGCCTTGCCGTTGCCGAGCCCGCCGATCTAATGGCCGCCGACAATCCAGAGCGGTGGAGTTACGTGCGCGTCGCCACCAAGTACCCCAATGTCACCCGGCGCCATTTTGCAGCCCGTGGCGTGCATGCCGAATGCATCAAGCTCAATGGCGCCATGGAACTGGCGCCAAATCTAGGGCTGTGCCGGCGTATCGTTGATCTGGTAGAAAGCGGTGAAACGTTGAAGGCAAATGGCCTGGTGGAGGTCGAGCAGATCGCCAGTATCTCATCGCAGCTAACGGTCAACCGTGCCGCCTGGAAGACCCGGGCCACAGCTGTTGAGCGCTGGCTCAAGCGCTTCCGCGAGGCCGTCCATGCCGTCCCGGCTTAACCTCCACACCCCAGGCTTCGCCGCCGCCTTTGAAATCTTTCTCGGTGCCCAGCGCGAAGTTGCGGGGGATATCGACCGTGCCGTTGCGGCTATTCTTGAGGACGTGCGTGCCCGCGGCGATGCCGCCGTAATAGATTGTACCCAACGCTACGATAGTCTTAACCTAACGCCAGAAACTATGCGGGTCTCAGCAACGGATTTAGCCGCCGCCGAGACCGCTTGTAACCCCGCAGCCATCTCCGCCCTGCACTTGGCCGCTGACCGTATTACAGATTTTCACCGCCGTCAGATCCCCGAGAATCTCGATTACGTTGATGCGGCGGGATTACGCCTCGGCTACCGTTGGACATCTGTATCGGCTGCCGGACTTTACGTTCCCGGCGGCACGGCTGCTTATCCCTCTTCTGTCCTGATGAATGCTCTACCCGCCCGAATCGCCGGGGTTGAGCGGCTGGTGATGACCGTGCCAGCGCCGCATGGCGTGCTCAGTCCACTAGTGCTTGCCGCCGCGCAAATTGCCGGAGTAGATGAAGTTTACCGAATTGGTGGAGCCCAGGCGATCGGCGCTCTAGCATTTGGTACTGCGAGCATCGCACCGGTAGACAAGATCGTCGGACCCGGCAACGCCTACGTGGCGGCGGCCAAGCGCCAAGTCTTTGGCACGGTCGGCATTGACATGATAGCTGGCCCCTCGGAAATTCTTATCGTCGCCGATAAAGAAAATGACCCCACCTGGATCGCTGCTGACCTGCTATCTCAGGCAGAGCATGATACTACTGCCCAAGCTATTCTTATGACCGACGACAGTAAATTTGCCGATGCCGTTGAAAGGGCCGTGGAAACCCACCTTACAACCCTGCCGCGCGCCGCCATTGCTGCTGCAAGTTGGCGTGATCACGGCGCGGTTTTTATTTTATCCAACATCGACGACGCCTTACCACTCATTGATCGCATTGCTCCCGAACACCTTGA
>CAUZNJ010000263.1:0-3490 GCA_963580965.1 Alphaproteobacteria bacterium
CATGGATTGTGGGTCGGTCCGTTGAGTACCGGTTCGGTGGATCCGTTCATCCCGAGTTCGGGCGTGTTGGTCTTACCGATGATGATAACGCCAGAAGCCTTGAATCGTGTGACAAGATCGCTGTCGTAGGGGCGAGTATAGCCTTCGCTCAGACGACAAGCACCATTTGTTGGCACGCCAGCGAGGGAGGTCAAGAGATCTTTCAGAAGGAACGGAACGCCGTGAAATGGCCCATTAGAAGGTCCCGCTTCGAGCGTCTTCTGTGCGTGATCTTCCAGGAGGCTAATAACTGCGTTGAGCTGCGGGTTCACACGCTTGATAGCAGCGTAAGCCGAGGAGACTAGTTCGGCTGGGCTAACTTCCTTTCGGCGAACCAAGTCGGCAAGGCCAAGCCCGTCATACTCCGCGTATTCCGCAAAGATGTTCATGGGTTATTCCGCGTTTGACCACGGTAGTTTTGCTGTGAGGCCGTAACATAGTGGCGTTTCAAAAATGCTGCCCCGGTATCCTCAGCAACAGCTGGCCTAGGCGCAACCAAATCGAGCGCCAAGCTGAATGTGAGGTACACAACACCTGATAACATGTAGATTATACTAAGCCATCCAATACTCTTAATACAACAAGCGCCTTGTCCCCTTGGCGTAGCCATACAATTTTTTATGTTCAATCATGACCAAGTTGGCGCGCGGACAAATCTTCGCTAGGCGGGCGACAGCAGGACTTTCAGTTTTCTCAATATTTTTTCGTAAAATTAGTCAACCGGCTTAACTCCATAGGCTCCCCCACCTGGTGTTTCCATAACGAATGTATCGCCAGGCATCATGTCGGATTCGTCGTTGCCTGCAAGTTCGTCAATGCGTCCGTCGTGGCGGCGAACGAAATTATGGCCGCGAGCTCCGGGCCCACCTCCCGCTAACCCATATGGATCGGTAAGACGGTGGCTGCTCAACAAGGTCATTTTCATGGCTTCAAGAAATACTACCTCTCGCCTGATGCCTTCACCACCGTCATGCAGGCCTTTACCACCGGAGCCCCGGCGGATAGAAAAACTATCGACGCGAACAGGAAAGCGCCACTCCAGGACCTCAGGATCGGTCAATTTCGTATTGGTCATGTGGCTGTGGACGGCGCTGGTACCGGGATGACCGGGGCCAGCTCCGGTGCCCCCGCAGATGGTTTCGTAATTCTGATAGATATCGTTCCCATAGACGAAATTATTGACCGTCCCTTGGGACGAGGCCAGCACGCCAAGAGCCCCGAACAGAGCGTCAGTGATCCCTTGGCTGACTTCTGTATTGCCAGCGATCACGGCTGCTGGATACTCCGGTGAAATGATCGATCTCGGCGGCACAACAACCTTTAGCGGCTTCAAGCAGCCTTCGTTCAACGGAATATCGTCGTCCACGAGACAGCGAAAAACGTATAGAACAGCGGCAAGGCACACGGCGGTGGGCGCATGGTAATTACCTTCGTATTGGGGTGATGTACCGGTGAAATCAATAACCGCTTCCCGCGCCGCCTTGTCGACCCTGATCTTGACCTGAATTTGGCAACCGTTATCCATGGGATAGACGAAAGCACCATCGACGAGTTTGTCCAGAACGCGGCGAACGGATTCCTCGGCGTTATCCTGGACGTGCTGCATATAGGCTTGCACGACCTCAATGCCGAAGTGCCCGATCATTTTCAGAACTTCGTGGATGCCGGTGTTGTTCGAAGCGACCTGGGCTTCCAGGTCGGCCATGTTTTGGGCTAGATTTCGACAGGGGTAGAGTCCGGAGCTCAGGAGTTCTAGCGTCTCTTTCTCCTTGAGTACGCCGTTTTCGACCATCAAAAAATTATCGATCAGCACGCCTTCTTCATGGATCGAGATGCTGTCAGGCGGTGACGAGCCAGGCGTTCTGCCACCGATATCCGCATGATGCCCCCTAGACGCTACGTAAAATAAAATGTCGCGGCCCATCTCATCAAAAACCGGGCTGATCACTGTGACGTCCGGCAGGTGCGTGCCACCGTTATAGGGCGCGTTGATAACATAGGCGTCGCCCGGCTTCATCCGACCGGTGTTTTCGTGAATTATAGTCTTGATCGAGGCGCCCATGGAGCCCAGATGCACGGGTACATGTGGCGCATTGGCGACCAGGCTACCATCGGGCGCGAATATGGCGCAGGAAAAATCTAGACGCTCCTTGATGTTCACCGAGTAGGCGGTGTTGGCTAGCGTCGCTCCCATCTGCTCTGCGATGGACATGAAGAGGTTGTTGAAAATCTCAAGCATCACCGGATCGGCCTTGGTGCCGATGGCCTCGCGTTTCGGCCGAGGTGTTGTTCGCGTTAGCACGCATTCGCCCCGGAATGAAATCTCGGCCCTCCAGCCCGGCTCAACGACGGTGGTCGCCGTCCTCTCGGTGATAATCGCCGGTCCATCAATCCGTTGGTCCACGACCATGTCCACACGCCGATGGAGCGGTACCGTTTGCCAGTCGCCACCGACGAGCATGGGAACCTGCGTGGCGGTCGGTTCCGAACCGTTATCGGATTTTTCTTCGTCAAACGACAAGTCGTCAGACTGGTCACTGGCGCCAACGGCCTCCACAGAAATGGCCTCGACCACCAATTCCCGATCTGGTGCGATATAGCCGTAACGCTGACGATGCGCCTCCTCGAAACGCCTGATCATGACAGCGCTGTTTTTATCCGGATCAATTAGCAGCGGATTGTCCGTGCCTGCATAACGCAGGTGGGCCTTACGAAGAATCGAGATTCGTTCCTCAGGAATGTCCTGGGCCTTCACATCATCGCGAGCATGCTCGGCCAACGTGCCAAAGGCCCGATCCAGAGCCTCCCAGACATTCGTGCTCATCGGTTCGTTCAGTTGCTGCTCGCGGATGGAGCGAACATCCGCCAATCCCATGCCATAGGCGGACAAAACACCGGCAAATGGATGCAGCAAGATGGTGTTCATGCTGAGGCTATCGGCTACCAAGCAGGCGTGTTGGCCGCCGGCGCCGCCGAAGGAATTCAGGGTGTAGGCCGTGATGTCATAGCCCCGCTCGACGGAAATTTTCTTGATCGCATTGGCCATATTCTCGATAGCAATGCGCAGAAAACCTTCGGCTATTGCCTCGGGAAATTGCAGCGGCGTCCCTGTCGACTCCGCGATTTTCTGGGCCAGCGCCTCGAATTTTTCTCGGACAATATGGGCATCCATAGGCTGCTCGCCACTCGGTCCGAAAACGGCTGGGAAATGGTCGGGATGCAGCTTACCCAGCATTACATTGCAATCCGTGACGGTCAGAGGACCACCTCGGCGGTAGCTGGCCGGGCCAGGGTCGGCCCCAGCGCTATCGGGGCCAACGCGATATCGCGAACCATCAAAATGCAGAATTGAGCCGCCGCCAGCGGCAACAGTATGTATGTGCATCATCGGTGCCCGCAAGCGCACGCCAGCAACCATGGTCTCAAAGCTGCGTTCATATTCTCCATCAAA
>CAUZNJ010000264.1:0-3485 GCA_963580965.1 Alphaproteobacteria bacterium
CGGCGTTACATCCTTCGCCGAAGTTGGGCCAACCTTCCTGCATCACGCCGAACCCATCGACCCACCCCATGCGCTTAGCGCATTTCCCCTGCTTGGCGTCCCGCCGGGGGGGTGAGAGTAAAAGCCTGACGAACTGGCCGTTACGGCTCCTGTAGCTAGCTATAAAATGGCCTGAAGCAACGCTTTGGCGCCAATACATTTGTTGGCGCTCGAAAATTGCCTTTTCTGGCCATGGGAACCCTTACCGCCTTGCCGCATAACCGGGATCCCATCCGCGCGCTTTCCTCCTTCCATGCCAGCTTCTAGGCCAACCGTCCGTTCGGGAACTACATGGCAACAACACCGCTGACATGAGAGCAGCGCTGCAGCGAGCATTCTCCATGGTCATTATAACTGCAACCTCTCGACGAGGATTGCCGAGGCCGGTACGCCCACGCGCCGGGCCAAGCGTGCCCGTGGACCAAATTAGCGCACCGAAGGCCATAATAGCGTCAAAGGGGGACGGCATGCATTTAACCCCAAGGTTCAGAGTGTGATGACCGCTTCGGCCGCCAACCCACCATTCGGCGTCACCGCCCATAACCGTGCGCCTTCGCGGGTTGGCATTCCTGCAACCACAAACGGCGCAGTATCGAATAATGGACTCACAGCCCGGAAGGAGAAGGCCTTTGGAATCGCCTCCGGCCGTTCGCTGCGGAACAAATTAACCAACAGCGTAGCTATCAAGGGCCCATGGACAATCAGCCCTGGATAGCCTTCTTTTTCCGTCACGTAAGGTTGATCGTAATGAATTCTATGAGCGTTGAATATTAGCGCTGAATAGCGGAACAGCAACGCCGGGTCAGGATGGATCGTGCGCATCCATGCTGCGCCTTCAGGTGCCCGCTGAACTTCCGGCGCAGCCTTGGCGGAGGCCTCTTGGCAATAAACAATATCTTGCTCTTCAATAATGGACGGACAGACAGCACCGACCACCGACATCTCGTGGCGTACGCTGACAAATACCAGTGACCCGCTGCGCCCCTCCTTAAGCCTGACATCTTCTACCGTCGACACCCGGCGCGCCTGCTCGCCAATTCGCAACAATGCGTCTAGACGCACCCGGCTACCTGCCCACATGCGTCGTGGCAATAGCACTGGCGGCATAAATTCACCACGGGCCGGATGACCGTCGGATGCTAGCTCAGACTGCCGTGCCCTCGGCAGAAAATAGAGCCAGTGGGCGGAGGGCGGCAGCGGCGTGCCAATAGTGGCAGGCGAATCATCGCGGTCCAGCGTCGCCGCCAGAGCATTGAGCGGAAAGGCGGCCATATCGTCATCGACTATTTCCGTACGCCCTATCCAACCGCGCAAGTGATCAATATCGATAGGACCGGCTGCTACATTTGTCATTGGGAGAATTCTTGGCGCAGGGATTCATTGTGCTCGCCACAAGCCGGCACAGCTTTCGGCACAATCGAGTAACCAGCGAATCGTGCCGGTGAAACCGGCAGGTTAACCAGCCCGCTAGGCGCCTCCACGCTCATACGCCGTAATGCCGGATGGCTAGATAGATCAGCGACCGAATTGACGAAGCCGAAAGCGATACCGGCCTCCAGCAACTTCTGTGCCATTTCCTCACGCCCGTACTGGGCAAACTCATCGCTTATCGCCTGTTCCAGTGCCAGCCGGTTCGCTACACGCGACACCATGTCCTTGTAGGGCCCTTCACGAGACCATTCCGCATGTCCCATGATCTTATCAGAAAAGCTCTCCCATTCCCGCTCGTTCTGAATGGAGATAACGATCTGTGTGTCATCTTTCAGGCTATGAACCTCGTATGGCGCCAGCGAAGGGTGGCGCAAACCGACCCGTCCAGGAGCTTTTCCCGCATAGTCATTAAATAATAACGGCACACTCATCCAGTCGGCCATAGCATCAAATAGAGACACTTCGATGCTCTCACCTTCCCCCGTACGTTCGCGGTTATAGAGCGCCTGCAAGATCGCCGCATGGGCATACATGCCGGCGCCAATATCACAGCATGACACGCCCACCCGTGCCGGAGCCTCTGGCCCTCCGGTAATTGAAGCAAGTCCCGATTCAGCCTGCACCAGCATGTCATAAGATTTCATGTCCCGGTATGGGCCATCACTACCGTAGCCACTGATAGAACACGTAATCAGACGCGAATTTCGCCGCCTTAAAACATCGGGCCCCAGCCCAGCCCGTGCCGCCCCACCAGGCGCTAGATTTTCGATGAAGATGTCGGCCTTATCAATCATGCGTAGCAGCATCGCCAAATCATCAGGCTGTTTGATGTCCAGTTCGACTGACTCCTTGCCCCGGTTAAGCCAGACAAAATAGGCACTGTCGCCATTAATGGCCCGGTCATAATTGCGAGAAAAGTCGCCACCCGGCCTCTCGATCTTGATTACCCGCGCACCGGCATCAGCGAGACGTGAGGCGCAATACGGTGCTGCTACCGCCTGATCCATGGAAACCACAAGAATACCCGAGAGCGGCCCTACGGGTTCCGGTTGGCCATTCTCACTCATATTTCTCTTCCTTCATTTCAGAACCAAGGCGAAGACGCCCATCGGCGCACCCACGCCGCGCAAGGGATTAAGAGCCAAGGGACCCCCACCGTTCAGGATCAGAATCACGGGCCACGATAGGGTCGCCCAGCAGCCACCGCCTTACGGCCCCAAGCCATGGCATTGACCTTTTTTTTCTATGCGATCTCTCGGCAGCCATCAATAGGACCGTGGCATGCCCAATACGTGCTCGCCCAGGTAGGCAAGAATTAAATTGGTGGAAACTGGCGCGGTACGGTACAGCCGTGTCTCGCGGAATTTGCGCTCAATGTCGTATTCCTCGGCAAACCCAAAACCGCCAAATGTTTGCATGCAAGTATCGCCTGCTTCCCACGCTGCTTCGGAAGCCAGCATCTTGCACATGTTCGCATGGGGCCCGCAGGGTTCATCAGCATCGAACATCGCCGCCGCCTTGCTGACCATCAACTCGGCAGCCTCCGTCTGCGCATAGGCCCGTGCGATGGGGAACTGGATGCCTTGATTCTGGCCAATAGGCCGACCAAAGACACTGCGGTCGGTAGCATAGTCCGTAGCTTTCTTAATAAACCAACGGGCATCACCGATACATTCCGAACCGATGAGGATGCGCTCGGCATTCATACCGTCGAGGATGTAACGAAAACCTTTTCCCTCCTCGCCAATCAGGCTATCAGCGGGGATATGTAGGTCGTCGAAGAACAGTTCGGTCGTGGCGTGGTTGACCATGGCGCGGATTGGCTTGATCGTCAGGCCATTGCCCTTGGCTTCCCGCATGTCGACCAGAAAAACCGACATGCCATCTGTAGGCCGCGCACCTTCGTCGCGCCCGCTAGTCCGCGCCAGCAGCAGTAGCAAGTCGGAATGTTCGGCTCGAGACGTCCAAACCTTCTGGCCATTGACCACATAACCTTCGTTGTCGCGTACCGCCAT
>CAUZNJ010000265.1:0-3475 GCA_963580965.1 Alphaproteobacteria bacterium
ACCAGCGGCGCCTCAGAGCGCACCAACGGCACTGCCTGACGTTGCATGTTCGAGCCCATAAGTGCCCGGTTCGCATCATCATTTTCGAGGAACGGAATCAATGCCGTCGCCACAGACACAAGCTGTTTGGGCGAGACGTCGACATATTCAATATTTTCCGGCACGGAGACCAGGAAATCACCATTGTGGCGGCAACTCACCAAGGTTTCAGTGAACGTACCACTTTCATCGGTCGTCGCATTGGCCTGGGCGATGGTATATTTGGCCTCTTCCATTGCCGACAGATAAACCACCTCATCGGTAAGCTTGGCGTTCTCGACCCTGCGATAGGGGCTCTCGATAAAGCCATATTGATTGACCCGGGCGAAGGTCGCCAGGCTGTTGATCAAACCAATATTCGGCCCTTCAGGAGTCTCAATCGGGCAAATTCGGCCATAATGCGAGGTGTGCACATCGCGCACTTCAAAACCGGCACGCTCACGCGTCAGACCACCCGGCCCAAGCGCAGAGAGGCGCCGCTTATGCGTGATTTCCGACAGCGGATTGGTTTGATCCATAAACTGCGAAAGCTGGGACGATCCAAAGAACTCCCGCACCGCCGCAGCCGCCGGCTTGGCATTGATCAAATCATGCGGCATGACGTTATCGATTTCCACCGAGCTCATGCGCTCGCGAATGGCGCGCTCCATACGCAACAAGCCAATGCGATATTGGTTTTCCATCAATTCGCCAACGGAACGCACACGGCGATTGCTAAGATGATCAATATCGTCGATATCGCCGATGCCGTCCTTCAATCCAACAAGCGTTTTGACCACGCCGAGGATATCTTGGCGACGCAATACGCGCATGGTATCAGCGCCGTGAATATTGAGACGCATATTCATCTTCACGCGGCCCACCGCGGAGAGGTCGTAGCGCTCAGAACCGAGAAAAACCAGATCGTCATTACGCACCCAGACCGGCTCCTGGATTTCCGTCGGACGGACGGAATTCGGAACAATGATCAACGTCCAGTCGCCATCCTGGTCCAACACCCAAACCGGGCCCACATCGGCGCGACGCAATTCGGTGATGGCCTTGCCGGCTTTGGGTTCGGCAAACACTTCGACTGATTCTTGGGCGAGCTTGGATTTACCAAACACCAGATCGTAAAACAGCTTCTCGGCCGTCTCGACGGTCGGCGGCTCACCCGGGCGCATGACCTTATAAATTTCGATCAGGGCCTCTTCACGATTGCTACTCTTGTCAGATGTTGCAGCAGCCGTATTGCGGATATAGGAGCCAATATTGACGTGATCGATGGCGAGGACCGGAACGTTGGTAATACTAGCTTCATCGAAGCCCTCTAAAACCTCTTCCGTGATTTCATCACCGGCTTCGGCGAAAATCTCTCCGGTTTCCTCATTGATGATGTCTTCGGCAATATACTGACCAACAACTTCCTCGTCCGGCAGCATTTGCTCCGTCATGCCGCTTTCTTCGATCTTCTTTGCTAAGCGCGGCGTCACACGACGGCCGGCTTCGGCAACTACTTTGCCGGTCTTGGCATTGATCAAATCGGACAACAGCTTAATGTCGCGCACGCGCTCAATATCAAACGGCGCGCTCCAGCCCTTCTTGCCCTTGGAGTAGTCCACGGTCTCATAGAAACTCGAGAGGATATCCTCAGAGGTCATGGAAAGCGCCCGCAATAGAACGGTCACCGGCAATTTTCTGCGCCGGTCAATACGGACAAAGACCAAATCCTTGGCGTCAAATTCGAAATCAAGCCAGGAGCCGCGATAAGGGATAATGCGCGCGGCATAGAGAAATTTGCCGGAGCTGTGAGTTTTGCCCCGGTCATGATCGAAAAATACGCCCGGCGAACGGTGCATCTGTGAGACAATCACCCGCTCCGTACCATTGATGACAAAAGTGCCATTGCCGGTCATAAAGGGCAGATCGCCCATATAGACTTCCTGCTCCTTAATATCCCGCACGCTGCGCATGCCGGTATCTTCATCCACATCCCAAACGATGAGGCGGAGCGTTACTTTGAGAGGCGCGGCAAAGGTAATGCCGCGCTGTTGACACTCTTCAACGTCATATTTCGGCTCTTCAAATTCATAATGAACAAATTCGAGAGACGACGTGTCTGAGAAATCTTTAATCGGAAAAACCGATTTAAAAACTTCCTGCAAGCCGAAATCGCCGCGTTTCCGATTATCGATATCTCGTTGCAGAAAATGCTCGTAAGAATTTCTCTGCACTTCGATAAGATTCGGCATCTTAGCAATTTCAGGAATGCGCCCGAAATCTTTCCGCTGCCGCCGGTAACCCATATATGATTGTGGCATTCTCGCCTCTCGCAGTACAAAAGGTGTTCAATTCAATCCCGGCCCCGTAACAAATTTGTATCCTCGGGCACCGAGGGTATATTAGTCGCGCAAAACGCGCTTTAAGCACTTACATCCAGCAGTGAAATCGTCTGTGCACAACGCGCAGACGCCCGGGTCGGCCTAAACGACCAACCCGAGCCTGAGAATAAAGTGACGTCGCGATCAAGTTGCTTACTTGATCTCGACAGTCGCGCCAGCTCCTTCGAGCTTCTCTTTGATCTTCGCGGCCTCAGCCTTGTCGACGCCTTCTTTGACTTCCTTCGGCGCTTCCTCGACGAGAGCCTTGGCCTCTTTCAGGCCGAGCCCAGTGATCGCCCGGACTTCCTTAATCACGTTGATCTTCTTCTCGCCAAAGGATACGAGAACAACAGTGAATTCGGTCTGCTCTTCAGCAGCTTCAGCAGCAACAGGTGCGGCAGCGGCAGCGGCAACCGGAGCAGCAGCGGAAACGCCCCACTTCTCTTCGAGTAGCTTGCTCAGCTCAGCTGCTTCAATAACGGTCAGGTTCGAAAGTTCATCTGCAATTTTGGCCAAATCAGCCATGTTTTCGTACTCCTAAAACATACGCAATTTTCTTGCGTTGTGTGATCATGAATGAAGCGGCCTATGCCGCTTCGCTTTTTTCCGAATAGGCGTTCAGCACGCGAGCCAATTGACCAGCAGGTGCCTGAACGACACCTGCAATGCGCGTCGCCGGGGTCTGAATGAGGCCAACCAGGCTGCCTCTCAGCGCATCCAACGAAGGCAATTCTGCCAATGCACTAATACCGGCAACATCCAAATTATCGCCGTTCAAAGAGCCGCCGACGATAGTCAGTTTGTCATTCTTTTTGGCATAGGAAACCGCAATTCTCGCGGCTGCTACGGCATCTTTCGAATGGGCAATTGCCGTGGTTCCTATAAAAAGCTCGGACAAACCGTCGAATGTTGTGCCTTCAAGTGCACGCAGAGCCAAACGGTTCTTCGTTACCTGAAAATTGGCATCGGCATCGCGCATCTGGTTCCGCAGGTCCGTAGCTTCCGCAACGCTCAGTCCGCTGAACTGCGTGACAACGACGAGATTTGCTGATTCGAAAACCTCGCGCAGTCCCGTG
>CAUZNJ010000266.1:0-3474 GCA_963580965.1 Alphaproteobacteria bacterium
CAAAGTTTGTGTTTAAGACTTTGCCGGGCATCGATCGCCCAGCGATCGCCGGGCGTTTTCCGACCCAGCAGGGATCGTGTGTCATGCTCGACTTGGGCGCCAATGTTGATTGTGATGAAAATAATCTCCTTCAATTTGCCATCATGGGCGAAGTTTATGCACGTTATGCTCTGGGCATTAAGAAGCCGACGATCGGTCTTCTCAACATTGGCGTCGAAGGTTTGAAGGGAAACGAGGCTGTGCGTAAGGCGGCGACGGCACTGCAGGAATCTGACCTGCCTGTCCGTTTTCACGGCTTTATCGAAGGTGACGACATATGCGCGGGCACCGTAGATGTTGTGGTGACCGATGGATTTAGCGGCAATATTGCCCTTAAAACGGCTGAGGGAACGGTCCGTATGTTTGCTCATTTCTTGCGCGAGGCTGTGCATTCGTCGATACCATCTCGGCTCGGGGCATTGCTGGCGAGCCCGGCATTGCGGGCATTTCGAGCCCGGCTTGATCCGAGCTGCTACAACGGCGCGATGTTCCTCGGCCTCAATGGCATTTGCGTAAAAAGTCACGGCGGTACAGATCCCATCGGTTTCGCCAATGCGATCAAGGTGGCTCACAAATTGATCACTGACCAAGTCAACGACGGGATCAAAGAAGATTATGCCCGGTTCAAGGCCGCAGGAGATAAAAAGCAAGAGGACGCAGCTGGGTGATCCCATTCCGGTCCATCATTGCAGGGTGCGGTTCTTACCTGCCCGAGAGAGTCTTGACGAATGCTGAATTGGCCAAGCAGGTTGACACATCCGATGAGTGGATTGTTGAGCGTACCGGCATACGTCAGCGTCATATTGCAGCTGAGGGAGAGCTTACCTCGCATTTGGCCTTAAAAGCAGCACAGTCAGCCCTTGACCATGCTAAGGTTAAGCCGAATGAGGTCGATGTAATTGTTCTAGCGACGACGACGCCCGACAATACCTTTCCGGCGACGGCGACCAAAGTCCAGGCCATGCTAGGGTTGACCCATGGCTTTGCCTTCGATGTTCAGGCGGTTTGTTCTGGTTTCATTTATGGCCTGGCCATTGCTGATAATTTTCTACGGATAGGACAGGCGCGTACCGCCCTAGTCATCGGCGCCGAGACTTTTTCCCGTATCCTCGACTGGAACGACCGTGGGACGTGCGTCTTATTTGGTGATGGTGCCGGTGCTGTTGTCTTGCGGGCGTCCGCCAACGGTGGAGAAGAAAGCAGCTGGGCGCGGGGAATTCTGTCGACCCATCTGCATTCAGATGGACGCCACGGTGACCTGTTGTACGTTGATGGCGGGCCATCAAGCACAAAGACGGTTGGGCATGTGCGCATGGAGGGACGGGAAGTATTTCGCCATGCGGTTGTCAACCTTGCCGGGGTTCTTAAGGAAGCCCTGCAGGCTAATGGCTTGTCAGCCGATGACGTTGACTGGATCGTGCCGCACCAAGCCAATAGACGGATTATTGATGGGACAGCTCGCAAGCTCGGCCTGACTGCGGATCGGGTCGTTGTGACCATTGACCTGCATGGCAATACATCAGCGGCATCTATTCCTCTGGCCCTTGACGTTGCGGTGCGGGACGGTCGCGTCAAGCGCGGCGATCTGGTTATCCTTGAGGCTATGGGGGGCGGCCTGACGTGGGGGGCCGGCGTTGTCCGCTGGTAGTGTCCTTTGCATTGGCGGGATCGACCATTCTGCGCGTTGCCTAAACTGTGCATGAAGCTCGTGTCTCATCCCTATGATATTGACGACTTTATGCAGCATCTATACGCTGACTTTAGATGCGCTTTTGGGAATGTTGAGATGTCTGAAAAAACCATCACTCGGGCACAGTTAAGCGAGGCCGTTTATCAGGAAGTTGGCTTGTCGCGAAATGAGTCTGCCGACCTTATGGAGGCGGTGCTACGTCAAATTTCGGACGCCCTAGGACACGGGGAAACGGTGAAAATTTCCTCCTTTGGCAGCTTTTCCGTGCGCCAGAAAGGGCAGCGGGTCGGTCGTAATCCCAAAACAGGTGAGGAAGTGCCGATTCTTCCACGTCGAGTATTGGTCTTTCGTCCCTCTCAGGTGCTCAAGTCTCGAATTAACCTGGCAGGATAAGTATCTATAGGTTTCCGGACAATGGCGGATACAGCTGCGGCTAAAACTCAGATCAGGCGCAACGGAAAGTCACCGGAGGCCTTTCGCACTATAAGCGAGGTTGCCGGTGAGCTAGATCTGCCGCAACATGTCTTGCGATTCTGGGAAAGTAAATTTCCCCAGGTGAAGCCCCTTAAACGGGGGGGCGGTCGGCGCTATTACCGCCCAGACGACCTTATCCTCCTTAAACGTATCCGCGATCTGTTGTACACGGATGGTTATACGATCCGTGGTGTACAAAAGCTGTTGCGGAATAACGGGGTAAAGAAGATTCTTAATGGCGACTTTATAAATGCCAGCGGCAATCTCGGAGATGTGCAGGAAGCTTTGGAAGCCGTTAGCGCCGAGGCCGGCAGTGCCGATTCTGCTCAGCGTCGTGAGCTGGCCATTATCCTGTTGGAGCTTGAAACGATCCGCGATAGCCTGCGCAAAGCATAGCTATCTAGCTGGTCGAAAGCGTTCGTTTACATGCGTTGCACCCCGTTAGATGACCACTTATAGTGCGCGCCCTGGGTACCTAAAAAGGTGCTTACGGTCGGAGCGTGGCGCAGTCTGGTAGCGCACTACACTGGGGGTGTAGGGGTCGTAGGTTCAAATCCTATCGCTCCGACCATTTCTTGCTAAAATGCCGCCGACTAAACGGTTAGGCAATATTAAATTAAACAGAAAAAGCGCGCCGGCGTTGACTCAGACGACTTTTTTCCCGCCTCTTGAACCGAATGTTACCGGAATGCTCGACGTTGGTGACGGGCACCATATGTATTGGGAAGAGTCTGGAAACCCTAACGGCCAGCCGGTAATCTTTTTGCATGGCGGTCCGGGTAGTGGTAGCCGTCCGGATCAACGGCGCTATTTTGACCCGGCACACTATCGCGTTCTTATTTTAGACCAGCGCGGGGCGGGACGATCGACGCCATTGGCCGGGGTTGAGGCTAATACCCTGTGGCATATCGTCGCTGATATGGAGCTGTTGCGCGAGTACTTAGCCATAGATCGATGGCTGGTGTTTGGCGGGTCCTGGGGATCAACACTGGCTTTGGCTTATGCTGAGTCCCATCCTGACAATTGTTCGGCGCTCGTCGTGCGTGGAATTTGGCTATGCCGAAAGGTTGAGCTTGAATGGTGGCTGCGCGGCACGCGGACGTTTTTCCCGGAGAACTGGAGAATCTTTGCCGAATTCATCCCCAAGGAAGAGCGGGATGACTTGTTGAGTGCCTATCACCGCCGGTTGATTGATGTTGATCCTGCCGTCCATATGCCAGCGGCGCTGATGTGGAAGAATTACGAAACTAATATCACCAGTTTGGTACCAC
>CAUZNJ010000267.1:0-3473 GCA_963580965.1 Alphaproteobacteria bacterium
ACCGACTTGCACGCCGAGCATGCGGTACGATTTATCAACACGCACGCGAATGAAGATGAGCCGTTTTTTGTCTATGTGCCGTTCAGCGCGCCGCATGCGCCGCTAATGGCCAAGGCAGAGGACTTGCCGAGCTATGCGCACCTGGAAGCGTTGGCTGAGCCGCGCGGCTGGGAGGAGTCAACCGCCGGGAGGCCGTTGCGGGCTATCGAAGAACGGCGGGAAGGCCGCCGCATTCACGGCTCTATGGTGCATGCTCTTGACGCGGGTATCGGCCGCATTCTTCAGGCGTTGGAGGATAACAAGATCGTCGATGATACGTTGGTGATTTTCTTCAGCGACAATGGTGGTTCGGTGGCCATGGGCGACAATGAGCCATTCCGCGGCGCGAAGGGCAGCGTGTACGAAGGCGGCATACGGGTTGCCGCTGCAGCCCGTTGGCCTGCAGGAAACGTCGTGGGCGGTAAACAAATAGAAACACCAGTGCAGTACATTGACCTTCTGCCTACTTTAATGGGGATCACCGGCATCGATGATCACGGCGGAAAGCCCCTCGACGGACTAGATATGTCGGGGATCATTATGGGGGTCAATGCGGATGTGGCGCCCGAGCGTGACCTGTATTCGTTCATCGCACAGCTCGATCCGGAACGTGAACAAGTGTCCGTAACCGAGGGCGAATGGAAACTCGTCGTGATCGGACCTCCGCTGCCTCGGCCAGGTGCGGCCGAACGGTCCAGAAAAATCCTGTTCCACATCGCCAGCGACCCGCTGGAAAACGACGACGTTGCCGACGAGCATCCTGAAATCGTTGCCCGCCTGTTGGCGAAAGCCGCTGACTTCCGTGCGCTGCAGCCGGCGAACCATATTGCACCATTCTTTGAGGGTTCAGAGGGCTTCATACCGCCGCCCAACTGGGATTTTGCTGTAGAGTGAAATCGTGAAAAACAAGAACGGCGTAGAGGTCTGCATGCACTGTTGTTGCTGACCATTGCGTTACTTGATCAACCAGGCACTGCTTTCGTGGCCAATGCCAACGGCGATTATCTGTCACCGGCCCTACGTCAGGAAGTTGAGGCGCTGAGGCCTGCGGTGCAGACGCCGATGAGGGGGTAAGGAATGTCGAATTCCAGTTTACAGACAATGATGGGATTAGTACTATGTACACATGCGCCAGGCCAACGAAGCGGCGGCTTGGTCGAGTCCGATCTGGGTCGGCGGCTATCCCCATCAGTAAGATGTCAATCCGCACAGAGCCGAACACAAATTAGGTGGGCACATGAAGAAAACTGAAAGGCAGAAATCGGAGTCGATGAGCCTTAGGCCAGGGGCAGGCAAGCTGCGCAATCGAATATACCCAGTGCGGCTGGAGCGGACACTTGTGTCGGTGCTGCTATTGGCGGTTTTGTTTGGCGGTTGTTCCGACAAACCAGAGGAAGAGAGAGCTGAATCTGCGCTAAATCGGCCGAACATTCTCCTGATAATGATCGACGATCTCGGCTATGAAGCGATAGGCGCTTACGGCGGCATCTCGTACGCAACACCGAACATTGATCGCCTGGCTGAGTCGGGGGTGCGATTCAATCACGCCTACTCGACACCGTTGTGCTCGCCGTCACGCGTTCAGTTGATGACGGGCCGCTACAACAACCGCAATTACGACGAATGGGCGGTCCTAGAGCCGGACGAAATCAGTTTCGGTAATCTTCTGCAGGATGCCGGGTACGCGACTTTCGTCGCTGGTAAATGGCAGCTGTGGGGCCATGATCTGCTGTGGCCCGTAGAGGTGCCATGCTGCCTACATCAAGGGCAGACGCCGACCGATGCGGGCTTCGATGATTATCTGGTCTGGTATCTGGGCAATAAAGGCAGTCGGTATGCGGATCCGCTGCTCTCGATGCACGTAGATGACGATTCGATCTACGCCGATAGTTACGGACCGGACCTTCTGGCCGGCTTCATCAGCGGAGCCATCGAGACGCATGTGGCGCAGAGCCCCGAGCAACCGTTCTTTGGCTACTACCCGATGGTGCTCGATCACTCTCCGTTCGAGCCAACACCGGATAGTGCGAGTTGGAACGACGATCGGCATGCCCGGGACCGTGCTTATTTCCCTGACATGGTGAATTACGCCGACAAGCTAGTGGGTCAGCTCATTCACAAGCTGGAGGAGCTTGGCATACGGGACAATACCCTTGTGCTACTCACCGCTGACAATGGTACACCGCGCGGGATAGAGAGCCGCATGCAGGATGGCAGGACAATTATCGGCGACAAAGGTCGCCCCACCGACGGCGGTACGCACGTGCCGTTTATTGCATCTTGGCCTGGCACAATTGACGGCAATAGAGTGTCCGATGCCTTAGTCGACTTTACCGACTTCCTACCTTCGTTGGTTGATGCAGCTGGGGCACAATTACCCGATGATCGGGTCATCGATGGCTTGAGCTTCATACCTATCCTCCGGGGTGATGTCGCGAAAACGCGGGATTGGGTTTTTACCGACTACAGACCTAATTTCAGGCTAGGGGAAGATGGCGAACCAATATTCCCCCCAATCTCCTACGTTCAGGATCAGCGCTTCAAATTGTATGAAGACGGGCGTTTTTTCGACCTTGAGAACGATATCCTAGAAGAAAAACCGCTCGAGACTGCCGCCGCTGACGCGTTGGCAGCCAAGGCGGCACTTCAAGCTGTACTCGATACAATGCTCTAGTATAATAATTATTAAAGGGGCACAAAGAGCACAACTAGAGAAGAGTTGTCCCATAAAAATTACAGTACACATACGGTCAGTAGTAGTGGCTAGAATAGATTGAATGAATGGATTCTATTTTTAGTTTAAACACCTATATTTGACCTTGAAGTACCAGAATCCATCCGTTAGATCTATTGTAAGTAATTGTTATTTTGTAGCTTAAATACTTAAAGCTATTGATAGGTTGTTGGTTGCACTAAATCACGCTCGAAATTACTAGTTTCCTACTTATATAGTTCGTTAATTGACTTTTATAGTTAGCCAAAACGATTAGTATTGAGATACCTAGACTAGACTAGTAAAGAAAAGTCACACTAACGGATATACAGTCATTTAATAAACAGTTAAATCCTTAAACCTAAAAAAATAAAGGAAGAATCATATGCTCTTTAAACACCCACAATGGAAGGGTAGTAAGCGGAAACTTTGCGCAGCGATATCTGCTGTGTCTCTTATGCCTCTTTCTGGAATGGCGCCTGCCCAAGACGATCAAATTGAAGAAATCGTGGTCACCGGCATTCGCGGCAGCTTGCAGCAATCGCTCGATCGCAAACGCAACGCCGACAATTTCGTCGACGCCATCACGGCGGAGGACATTGGGGCGTTTCCTGATCAGAACCTGGCCGAATCCCTAGTAGCAATTCGATCGATATTTGGTGTGGCGATGTCCCCGCCCCTAAAACCGACATCGCGATTACCGAGGTCGTCGGGCATTATG
>CAUZNJ010000268.1:0-3435 GCA_963580965.1 Alphaproteobacteria bacterium
CCAATACCTCGGACGGCAGCTTCCACAACATGACCGCAGGGTGATACACGGTACGGTTTAAAATCAAGGGTTGCGTCCGGAATGACATGACACCTCCTCCGGGCCTTTAGAATAAAGAATCGCCTTCAACCAGCGTACTGTACATTAGGCGGTGCTGCTTTAAGTCATAGTCGGAAGCAAGATGCCGGGTTAGCGTATTCAAATTTAAACTTTCAAGAAGAAACCTAGGAAGGTCCGGGGTGTTGAGGGACTATTTCACTATTATTAATCTCTCACGACCCAGCCAATCCAGCACGCCATTGCCAGCGGCAACGCCTGTAGTCATACAGCCTTGCAGCAGGTAACCCCCAGTAGGCGCCTCCCAATCGAGCATCTCGCCCGCGGCAAACACACCGGGCCGGCGGCGCAGCATCAGGTGTGTGTTGATTTCATCCAGCACAATTCCGCCGGCGGTGGAGATTGCTCGGGCCAAAGGAAAAGGGGCCGTAAGGCGAATGGGAACTGCCTTAATCAACACCGCCAGAAATTCGGTATCGGCAAGCGATACTGGCAAATGGTTTCCGGCATGCAATGCTTCCTGCACCAACCCGATAGCAACCGGCGCCAAGCCGGCTCGCTTACGCAGGAACGTCGACAGCGAAGCACCGCCGCGCAGGGCCTGAAGCCGTTCCACTAGAACAGCGGTGGGTACATCCGGGCGAAGGTCGATGTGCAAAACAGCGGCGCCATCACCAGAAATCGCATCACGGAGCGGCGCAGATAGCCCGTAAACGGCGCCGCCTTCGATTCCTACGCTGGTAATCATTGCCTCACCGCGAACGATTATGGCATCACTCATCGCATCTCCAGATGGCCCCTGGCAGAACGATAATGCAATGTTCTTTAGCGGTGTACCTGCGTAACGGTCCCTAAACATCGGCGACCAATCCACTGCGAATCCGCAGTTAGCTGGCCGCATCGGCGCGATGGAGATATCGGTCAGCACATCAAGCCACCCACCGTCCGCTCCCAGACGTGGCCACGAGGCGCCCCCCAGGGCGAGAACAACAGCTTCTGCGTCAAAGGTGGCTACTTTGCCACGGGAATTGTCCATAAATGTCAAAGATCCAGCAGTATTCCAGCCAGTCCATGAAGCATGGCTAACCAGATGCACACCCAAATTTTCCAACCGCCCGAGCCAGGCTCGCAATAATGGACTAGCCTTCATAGCGCGAGGAAAGACACGTCCGCTACTGCCAACAAAGATCTGCTGGCCCAGCCCCTCGTACCAAGCAATCAGCGCCGCCGGGGGGAAAACTTCCAGTAGCGGCTCCATCCAGGTCGCCGCAGCCCCATAATTCTTCAAGAAATTATCGAACGGTTCGGAATGGGTGATGTTGAGGCCGCCGCGCCCGGCCATTAACAGCTTGCGCCCAACGCTGGGCATACGTTCGAAAACGGTAACAACTACCCCAGCCCCAGCCCCAGCAATAACCTCGGCGGCCATAAGCCCGGCCGGGCCACCACCTATGACGGCGACATGGCGTGTTCTTGCGATGGTGCTGTCCATACTCATTTATGAATCGAAGGATATGCCGATGGCCAGCAGTATAAATACGGGCCTACAATTTAGCGATAGTGACACCTATCAGAGAAACAATAGAAACGTGACATCAAGGTATTCGAAAATTTGGCAAACCGGTGTCCTTTAAACTTGCCATCCTCGCCGCCCAGTTAGAAGTGGGGCCAGCGTAGTGACTATACACTACACCGGCTTGTCTCCCTGGGTTACCACGCGCAGCATAATGCGCGGATCCCCCGGAGCGGCGTCGAAGGTTGCACGGTGCATTGTGCAGCGGTTATCCCACACAACTGCTTCACCAACCGACCAGTTGTGGCAATAGTGGAAGCGGTCCTGGTCGACCCAAGCTTCGAGCTCGTCGAGAAGGGCGTCGCTATCTCCGCGTTCCATATCGACGATACGGTCGACACGGTTAAAATTCATATACAGACCTTTTCTGCCAGTTTCCGGGTGGGTACGAACTAGGGGGTGAACCACGTCGGGGCTCTCGGCAATCTCCTCCAGGCTGCGTGGGGCCGGGCGATTGGCTCGGCGCTGGGTATCATAGGCATGAACAACCTGGAAGCTATCGATGCGCGCCTTGAAATCATCAGGCAACGCCTCGTAGGCGGCCCGGGTGTCGCAGAACCAGGTGGCACCCCCATGCTTAGGTATTTCGTGCGCGTGTAGGATCGTGGCTAGAGCCGGCCGTTCAGCGAATGACTGATCTGTGTGCCATTCGTCATTCCTGATCTGCGTGCGAGCGCGGAACTTCTCATCGCCACCAACTTCACCGGGCTGCACTGTAGTATTAAGTATGGATACGTCAGGCATCGCACCGTGGCGCTTGCGCCGGTTTAATTCAGCGAAGGGATTGCCGAAGCGCTGGGCGAAAGCCAGCGTCTGCGGGGCGTCCATTATTTTACCGGGAAAAACCAGAATCCGGTAATCGAGAAACGCCCGGTTAATCGTGACTGCTGTCACCGCATCCCATGGCGCCGAGCGGTCGCAACCGTCGACGCGGGCACCCATTGCCGCCACCAGCGGTTCGATGTGAATGGATGCGGTCGCCATTATTGTCTTTATGGACATTTCCAGGTCTCGCCTCTTACTGGTAGCTGGGCAGGGTAGACAGGACTTTAAGGTTATCGCCGTAACGTCTCTAACGTCAACGACAGGACCCTCTTTCCCTTTTTTCTCCGTGTAAGGTATGGCGGGAGAAACTGGCAAAAATGCGATTTGGTTTTTTACAATTTTACCGCCCTTTTGCTCGGACCTAATTTTTGTCCGACACGGGAAAACATCTCTAGAGAAAGTCAGTCTTCTGAATAATAAATCGTGAGTGGGCCAATGAATGCGCCAGATAGGAACTATGGTTCTCACTAATGGCCAGATAGAGATTTCGTATCAAGCCTATCAAAGCAGAGATAACGCCAACCTGGAAATAAGTGATTGGCCAGAGGAATTAAGTCATTTCAGCCCCACCCCCTATGTCATTCATAAAAAGGCATATTCAAGTGATTTCGGCAGACTAAAAATAACTTTTAGAGTGACATTACTAGGCTTTGCATAGGCACCCTCACATATCCTGCCACCTACCCCAGCGAAAAAAAATAAATTCTTCCTGTTGCGTTCCCCGCTTGCCCTACTGACAATAGCCGAAGTGGAACACCATAAGCGCGAACCAGAGCTTAAAATTGGCGAGACCACGAGGGGCGAATTTATCATGGCTAAGAAGAAAAGTTTGGTGACCTTCATCCCCCATTCCCGGTTCTGACATCAAAGAGTAACTATATCTTTCCCTCTCTACGCTCCCGCTTCAAACATCGATAAAGACGTCATTGTTGGTAATGCTCACCGGATAAGGGGTAAGGCCATCTCCTAAACACGGACCC
>CAUZNJ010000269.1:0-3399 GCA_963580965.1 Alphaproteobacteria bacterium
CTGCGACACCTTCTAGTAGTAGGCCCACAACCAAAGTGATCGTGACTGGGAAGAACAGCCATGCCACCCACAGCGTCGCCGCACTGCCAAGAAACTTTATGATCCAGTCAGCCCAGGAGAGCGAGGCATCATCGAACAACGCAGTGGTGGCAAGAAAATAGGTTATTGCCAGCCATAGAAGGCCGAAGAACACGGCGGTGGTGAAAATGCCAATCCAAACTACCCGTCGGGTGCGGGGATCTCCCAGTTGGCTGAAGCCTTTGGCGAGCGCGTTGAACATGTGTAAAAATATAGCACCAGCCTTTGGCCGATGGCGAGAGCTTGCCTTGTGATGCGTGTCGCGATGGCTATACTGCGCCGCCCGATTGGCGGGGCCCATCCTAAACTGCTAAAGGAGTATGCGTTCGTGAACGACGCCCGTTTTGACGTCCTTGCTATTGGCAATGCCCTGGTCGACGTGCTGGCTCACGCTGATGATGCAGAAATTGAGCGATTGGGCTTGGTCAAAGGTGGCATGACGCTGATCGATCCAGAAAGAGCTGACGTCCTCTATAATGCAATGGGGCCGGGTATCGAAAGCTCCGGAGGCTCTGCCGCTAATACGGCTGCCGTCCTCGCCGCTCTGGGTGGTGTCGGGGCCTATTTTGGTAAGGTTTGTGACGATCAACTTGGCGCCGTTTTTCGCCACGACATTCGAGCACTCGGGGTGCAATTTGATACACCAAATAATGCTATGGGCCCGGCGACGGGGCGCTGTCTAGTCTTCGTGACCCCCGATGCTCAGCGTACCATGCAGACTTATCTCGGTGCGGCAACGACCTTAACCCCCGAGGACATCGATCCAGAAACTGTTGCCGCCGCCAGGGTTACCTATTTGGAGGGCTACCTTTGGGACCCACAGAGTGCCAAGGAAGCCTTTGTTAAAGCTGCTAAAATAGCCGCCGCTGCGGGGCGCGAAATATCCTTGACCCTATCCGATCCTTTTTGCGTCGACCGCCACCGTGATTCGTTTCGAGATTTGGTTAGTAACCATGTCGACATCCTGTTTGCGAACGAAGATGAAATTATGGCGCTTTACCAGATGCGGACCTTCGAGGAGGCGGCTAAGCGTGTTAGCGATGATTGCCGCATTGCCGTACTTACCCGCGGCGAGAAGGGCTCGATTGTTGTATCCGGGGATTCTGTGTATGAGGTCGAGGCATCGTCGGTTTCAGAGGTGTGTGATACGACCGGTGCAGGTGATGCCTATGCGGCGGGATTTCTGTTCGGATACACCCGCGGATTCGAACTAGCACGCAGCGCGCGCATTGGGGGCATTGCTGCGGCTGAGATCATTAGCCATATCGGACCCAGACCAGAGGCTGATCTTAGCCTACTTATCAACGTCGAGCTAGATTAAGCCGTCATCCAAAACTTAATGCAACCAGACATACTGTAGTATCCATGGACATTCGTAACGTTGCTATTATTGCCCACGTTGACCACGGGAAGACGACGCTGGTGGACGGGCTTCTTCGCCAATCCGGATCTTTTCGTGACAATCAGCGGGTCGCCGAACGCGCCATGGATTCAAATGATCAGGAGCGAGAGCGAGGCATTACAATTCTTGCCAAATGCACCTCGGTCACCTGGAAGGAAGCTCGTATCAATATTGTCGATACGCCTGGTCACGCCGACTTCGGGGGTGAAGTGGAGCGCATTCTAGATATGGTCGATGGTGTGCTACTGCTCGTTGATGCGGCAGAAGGGCCGATGCCACAGACCAAATTTGTCCTGGCCAAGGCGTTGTCGCTTGGTTTGCGACCCATTGTTGTTATTAACAAGGCGGACCGGCCCGATGCTCGGGTTGACTGGGTTCATGACGCGGTGTTCGATCTTTTTGTTGCACTTGATGCGAATGACCAGCAGCTTGAATTTCCGATGCTGACGGCATCCGCTAAGGAAGGCTGGGCGAGCGTTATGATCGGAGAACGGGGTCAAAACCTAACGCCTATCTTCGAAACAATTTTGACCCACGTACCGGCACCGAAGGTGACGCCGGATGGTCCATTTCGCATGTTGATCACGACCCTTGAGGCTGATCCCTATCTGGGACGGGTCCTCACGGGACGCATCCAATCCGGATCGATTAGACAGAACGCATCGGTGCGCGCGATTCGCCGTGACGGTAGCCTTGTTGAGGCGGGTCGATTGAACAAGCTACTGGCATTTCGCGGCCTTGATCGGGTCGCTGTCGACTCAGCTGAAGCTGGCGACATCGTCGCCGTGGCGGGTCTCAATGAAACGACGGTGGCGGATACATTGGGTGATCCGAGTATTACTGAGCCGATCACAGCTCGCCCGATTGATCCGCCAACCCTCTCTATACTCATGGGAATTAATGATTCTCCACTTGTTGGTAGATCTGGGAAAAAGGTCACGTCGCGTATGATACGCACCCGCCTTCTGCGCGAAGCCGAGGGCAACGTTTCTATCCGGATTACGGAAACAGACGGCAGTGATTCTTTCGAGGTCGCCGGTCGCGGTGAACTTCAATTAGGAGTGCTAATTGAGACGATGCGCCGCGAGGGGTTTGAAATGACCATCGGCCGACCACGGGTGCTGCTGCATAAGAATGCGAGCGGTGCCAGCGAGGAGCCGATGGAGGAAGTTCAGATCGATGTCGATGAGGAGTTTTCCGGTGTTGTTCTGGAATCCATGGCGGAGAGGCGGGCCAAGATGACCGACTTGCGTCCCTCTGGTGGCGGCAAGGTTCGGCTAACATTCCAGGCCCCGTCCCGGGGGCTGATAGGCTATCACGGCGATTTCATGACCGAGACGCGCGGTACGGGAATTATGAGCCGCGTATTTCACGGCTATGGCCCACACTGCGGATCCGTACCAGGACGACGGCATGGTGTTCTCGTATCCACCACATTGGGTAGGTCAGTTGCCTATGCTCTTGCTGCTCTGGAAGATAGAGGGACAATGTTCATTGGCAACGGTGAGGAAATCTATCAGGGCATGATCATTGGCGAGAACAGCCGCGGCGGCGACATTGACGTCAATCCTCTTAAGGCCAAGCAGTTGACCAATATGCGTGCTTCCGGCAAGGACGATGCGGTCCGTCTGTCTCCACATCGACGGCTGACGTTGGAAATGGCCATCGCCTATATTCAGGACGATGAGCGGGTGGAGGTAACTCCTGATGGACTGCGAATGCGTAAAGCGTACCTCGACCCCATTGAACGAAAACGCCAAAGCCGTCGCTCAGACGTCGAATGATTAGTTCTAATTAGGCAAAACGGCTTTCCGCGGGCACGGGGTGCGGTTACTTTCCCTACGTGACAGACAATATAAAAAAATCGATTAGACCCTCTGGCCTTGCCGCCGCCGCCCGGCAAGGCCTAATCGCTGGGG
>CAUZNJ010000270.1:0-3382 GCA_963580965.1 Alphaproteobacteria bacterium
TGCGCGAACAGGTTTACTCGCAACGCTTGCTGCTTCATCCAGCGCCCGCCAACCCCGCATCATTGCTTCGGCATGTTCTTTGATTGGCTTCGCCTTGTTATCAAACAGGGCGTCATTAAATAATTCCCGTTGCACGTCGAACTTTGCTCGTAGGTCGGCATCAACCAGTAAACGTAAACGTTCGACCCCCCATTTTTGCTCCAAGGTCCTAGCATAAAAATCAACGTCGTCGACCACGGCTTGCACATCGTCAATTTTCATTTTGGAGATTCCTTTAAGACGCGCTGCCCAACCCAATGGGCGGGCGCGGCATAGTATGTAATACTAGGGGTACATACTTCCGCAGCAGCCTTGTTATATTTCAATGACTTAGCGATAAGGCTTCCGCAGGCTTCCGCAACAATTATCCGGGCCATTTGGTCACCTTCACACCCTTCCGCTTGGTGTGGGTGTCGACCATCTGCTCGTCGATTAAGTCGGTGTAGCAAGGCAACTGAAAGTGGCGCGAGCCACAATCAACCTCGCGACTGAACAAGGACGGCTTAACCATGTCCTGCTGCCGGGACATAAGAAGCCCCGCTACACTCAAAATCATATTGACAAATTTTTAGCCGCCGAAGAGCGTGGCAAGGATGCAGGCGATGATCGATTTAGCTGAGAAGGAATAGGTGAGTGTCGCCGAAGCAGTCCAGCTTGGTCTTATACCATCAAAATCATGGTTCTATAATCAAAAGCCCGACGATTTTCCGCATGGGTTCCGCACAGTCAACAGCCCTCAAGGGCGTTGTACTTCAAAACTGCTGATTTACGCGAATACAATGAGGGCCGAATGAGGCCAGTAAATTAAATTACGATTTACACGGATTTGCACGGATAGGGATTTCTAAGAAAAAAGAAGAAGGGTCCGCGAAGCCCATTTTTTAATAAACTATTGATATTAATGTTAAATAGTGGTGCCCGCTGCCGGACTCGAACCGGCACACTCTTGCGAATAACGGATTTTAAGTCCGTTGCGTCTACCAATTCCGCCAAGCGGGCACTAACCGCAGGTCGTCAAATCGAACTGGCGGCAGAAACTAGCGTAAATTGGGGACACAAGGAAACCGAAAGACGCAATTTCAACGATCAGGCATCATCTGGCGTGAAATAGAGCGCTTTTCTGCAACCCTCGAAGCGTCGTTGCACGACATAACCGCGCTCAACGAGAATCTAGAGGACATACTCGCATGGTCGGGCCTGCTTGATGAATATATCTGCATCAGCAACGCTAATGTGCATTTCCGAACAGCACAGAGTAAAACCTGCCGGGTATTAGTCCCCCACCCGCCAGAATTCCGCTGGATGATGGAAGGTGAATCATCGCCAGGTTCGTGGGAACAAAACTATATCGTCAGGGTCGCTACGGAGATTGGACCGCGGCATTGGCCATGTTAAAAGCGGATTCAGCGTCTTTGGGGCATAGCCCCGCTAATGGAAATGTTCCTTTTCCAGGGCAACCGCCACGGTCTTTGACCGGGACAACATCCATAACCATACGACCAAACACAAAATGCCGCCAAGGGCTACGCCCCAGCGAATACCTATGATCTCCGCTACCGTCCCCATCACCAGCGCCCCCAGCGCCGGCGCCCCACGGTGAATAACACCGTAGAGGCTCATGACCCGGCCGCGCATTGCTCCGTCAACCGCATGTTGCATAAGAGTCTGGGTCGCTGTGCCACCGTAAATTCCAGTAACACCTAAGACAAAGATACTGAACAGCGCCAACGGGTACCAATCCGTTACGACAAAACCGAAAATGCTTAATCCGGTCACCAGAAGTGCCAAAATAGTAATGCGCGTAAGCCCTCGCACATGGCCACGTTGCGCCAGCCACATAGCCGCGATCAACCCGCCAACTCCAGATACTGCGGTTATTTCACCAAGACCGCTCGCACCGCGATCAAATACCTTGTCTGCAAATTCAGGTAAGATCTCGAGCAAAGCTTTACCGCCCATTGCCATGGCTATCAGTAACACAAGCGCTGGCCCGATACCGGGATGACGCACAGCATGTTTGATCCCCTCTGCCAATTGGTCCAGCATTCCTGCTCCGCTCGCTGGCTTATCATCGCTCCGGACCTGACGAATGACCCAGAGCGCCGCAATAAAAAAGATGAACGTGAAAGCATTAAAAAGAAAAGCGATCCCGACATTCCATTGATCGATGATAAACGCACCGGAAGCGGGTCCAACAACCCGCCCAAGATTAAAAATAGCTGAATTAAGCGCGACGGCCGGCGGAATAAAATTATGTTCTACCAGATTGGGGACCATCGACAGGCGCGCCGCCGTATTGAGGGCCCAGGCCACGCCCAGAAAAGTCGTCCAGCCAATTAACCACCAAATATCGGATGCTTCAGTGAATTTGCCAGCGAGATACATCCAGCCAAGGATACAGGCCTGAAACATGCCCATCACCTGACTGATAATACTCATATGCCGCCGGTCATAACGGTCAGCGAGAACACCCGCGAACGGTGTCAAAAACAGTGTCGGCATCAAGTCCGCAACGACCACCATCGCCACCCAGAAACTTGAGTGAGTCAGCTCCCAGGCCAACCAGGCTGCGGCCAGTCGGTGAGCCCACATGCCAAATAACGAGATCGTGCTGCCCGCAGTGTAGACACCATAATTCCACTGGCTAAGGACGCTGATAATACCCGGCTTGGGACCGGAATCGTTTTCGGGCGTTTGACTGGCAGTCGCCATGAATGTTCGGAACAGGCTGTTTGGCTTTCGCCGAGGCAACAACTATCTCACACCGCAGAGCCGGGGGGAAACCTGATGAAAAATAAATACGTGAAAGCTTAGGAACTCAGCGCCCGTTCAAAGAGCCAAATTTTCGGTAGCTGGTTTAGGTGCGGTACTTGCGACTTGTACCTCGGACCACACGAAGAGAGATCAAGGTCGTGACGAAAACCAGAAAGGCTCCCGGTACAGGTACGTCGTCATTGGTCGTCGAGGCTAGCTCGGTGCGTAAATCCATGCCAATTTGCGGCCCGGAGTAGCTTTCACCATTTACATTAAAGACGTCCGCGTCCCATAGGCTCATGAGAGCAAGGCCCAGGTCCGTCGATTAGAATGAATTGGGTCGTTACTGTTTTTGCCGCAGCACAGGTATCAAGTCTTGATACCAATTTCGGTTGACTGTAATCCAAGAATGGTGGTCCCATTCAACGTCAAAACAAAAAGAGCCGGTGCAATCGTTGTGTTCTCGACACTGTCAAACAACAGGGGATTCGATACTTTGGAGGCAACGGTCATCGTCGCGCCCGAATCCATACCACTGCCGGTAATATCGAAGGTTGCGTTTAGGATAACTATTCGATCGTTATAGGTC
>CAUZNJ010000271.1:0-3377 GCA_963580965.1 Alphaproteobacteria bacterium
TTGTCGGATCTTCGGGAATCAGGCTCGATCGAGCAGGATTCCGACGTGGTTATGTTTGTTTACCGCGAGCAATATTACCTCGCCCGCAAACAGCCTGAGAACGGTACGGCGGAGCATGCCGACTGGATGGAAAAGATGGAGCGGGTGCATCGGCTGGCGGAAATTATCGTCGCCAAGCAGCGCCATGGCCCGATTGGCAAGATCGAAATGCATTTCGATGAAAATCTCACCCAATTCAGCGATTATGACCGCTCGCACAGCTACCCCGCCGATGATGCGCCTTTCTAAAAGCACTTACCTAATGGCGCTGATCTAGTGGCGCGCCGGTCTCGTGTCTAAAACGGGCTAGCCGCGACCATGCCGCTCAATGCCTTTGCGGGCGCCCAACTCACCATTGATCTCGACGCGATTGCTGCCAATTGGCGCAGCCTTGGCGCGCGCCTAAAGAAGGGCTCACAGGTCGCAGGAGTTGTTAAGGCTAACGCCTTTGGTCTTGGGCTTGAAGCGGTCGCGCCGGTACTCTACGCCGCCGGCTGCCGCGAATTTTTCTCCGCCTCACTTGATGAAGGCATTGCCTTGCGCGCCATTCTGCCGGAAAGCCGGATTTACGTCTTTTCCGGTCCCTTGCCGGAGGAAGCAGACGAATTTTCCCGCCAACGGCTTATTCCAGTTCTCAATGACCTCGGCCAAATTGACACTTGGCGCGCCCAATGCAGCGCCGGGAACGATAGCAAAGACAGTGAATCGGCGGTGCTGCATGTTGATACCGGCATGTCGCGTCTTGGCCTACCCGCCAATGAACTCGCCCGTTTGGTGGCCGAGCCCGAGCGCCTGCACGGCCTCAATATCACCTATGTCATGAGCCATTTAGCCTGCGCCGAGGAACGCGACCAGGCAATGAATGGGGCGCAATTGGCGGAATTCAAAGCGGCACTGAAATCACTTAATACTGATGGAATGTCGGCCAAAGCCAGCTTTGCCAACTCCTCCGGTATCTTTCTCGGGCCTGATTATCACTTCGACTTAGTCCGCCCGGGAGCCGCTCTTTACGGCCTGAATCCGACCCCGGATCAACCCAATCCGATGGCGGAAGTCGTTCGTTTAGAAGGGAAAATTCGCCAAGTTCGTCACGTTGACACTGGTCGGAGCGTTGGCTATGGTGCAGCGCATGTTGTGACGTGGCCGAGCCGAATTGCGACAGTTCCTGTTGGTTATGCCGATGGGTATTTACGTAGTGCGGGCAACCAGGCAAGTGCCTATATCAGAGGCGCCCGGGCACCGATCGTCGGACGCGTATCGATGGATATGATCACACTCGACGTAACCGAAATACCAGCCGAATTCACCCAGCCAGGCGCCCCGGTTGATCTCATCGGCGGCCCTTATCCGGTCGACGCGTTCGCCGCCGACGCCGACACTATTGGTTACGAGATGTTAACCTCACTTGGACAACGATACAGGCGCTGCTATATCGAGAACGGTAAAGAGCGTGCAGCGTTTTAATGTACGTTGCCAATCAGGTGCGCACCATTGCTCTCCCAGGCTGAGTTAGCATTGCGCTGCCAGGTTGAACTAGCACTGCTCAAAGAGGAAACTTGATGACGTCTGTTATTGCGCAAGCCTACGATTCTGCGGTGCTCCGTCACCCCAAGACTGTTCTGGCTGTACTACTCGCTGTTCTGGTGTTCTTCGGTTATTACACAAAAGACTTCAAGCTGGATGCATCGGCCGATTCCTTATTGTTGGAAGACGACACGGATTTTCTGACCCTCCAGAAAATCCAGGCGCGATATCCGAGCGCGAGCTTGCTTATTGTAACTTACACCCCCGACAAGGATCTCTTTTCTGACTCATCCTTGGAGGCCCTGAAGCAACTCCGTGGAGAGCTCCAGGAAGTCGCCAGCGTCAACACGGTGTTCACCATCCTCGACGCCCCTTTGCTGAAAAGCTCGGACCAATCCTTCACTGAAATGATTGACGATATCCCGAGCCTGGAAAAATCTGGCATTGATCCGAGCCGGGCCAAAGAAGAGCTGGTCAACAGCCCTATTTACCGCGAACTGATCATCAGCGCGGATGGCGAAACGACCGCTTTATTACTGAGCCTCGTTGAGGACCAAAAGCACAACGACCTACAGAAATCCCGCAATGAACTGCGCGCCAAAAAACGCGAAGCAGGCCTCTCCGATGAAGAATCGCAAACCCTGAGACAGGTTGAGGCCGAATTTATTCGAACCCGTGATGCCATAAGTGAACAACGCCACCTCGACATCACCCAGATCAGAGTGATCGTCGAACGCTATCGCGACCAGGGCCAATTATACCTTGGCGGCGTGCCGATGATTACCGACGATATGGTTACATTTGTCGGCAATGATCTGGTTATCTTCGGCGGTGGCGTTCTCGCATTACTCATCATTGTTCTCACCATCATCTTCCGCAGAGTGCGCTGGGTCGTGCTGCCCCTGGTCAGCTGTTTTTATGCCGGCCTCGTCATGATGGGTGTCCTCGGATTGAGTGGGTGGAATGTCACCGTTATCTCATCCAATTTTCTCGCGCTCATGCTGATCATCACTATTTCGATGAATATTCATTTGATCGTGCGTTATCTGCAGCTCAACCGGGATCATCCGGATGATGATCAATTGGCGCTGGTCAGAGCAACCGCCCATAAAATGTTGAAACCCTGCCTCTATACGGCGCTGACGACCATTATCGGTTTTGGCTCCCTGGTCGTGAGCGACATCAAGCCGGTGATCGATTTCGGCTTGATGATGAGCGCCGGCCTGGCGGTGACATTTGCCACCTCGTTTATTCTGTTCCCAACATTGTTGCTGGTGATGCGTAAAACCGAAGCCAAATCCAGCGTTGAGCGCGAGCGCTTTCACTTACCTGCCTATCTCGCCCATCTGACCGAGACCCAGGGCAATAAAATCCTGTTGGTCGCCGTCGTCTTGACCGCCGCGAGTGCGGTCGGCGTTAGCCAATTACGGGTCGAGAACAGCTTCATCAACTATTTCAGCGACGACACGGAAATTTACCAGGGCCTCAAGCTCATTGATGACAAGCTCGGCGGCACCACGCCGCTCGAAATCGTGTTCAAATTCCCGGAAGAAACTGATGACTTCCTGAGCCCGGAAGACCTTGAAGGGATGAGCGAGTACGAGATTGAGATGGAGCGCGAGTTTGCCGCATCTATGGCCAGCTCCCCGGAATATTGGTTTACTCCGGAAAAGATCCGGAGAATTAAAGAAGTCCACGACTATCTCGATGGGGTACCTGAAATCGGCAAAGTACTCTCGCTCGCCTCCGCGGTACGGGTTGCGGAAGACGTCATGGGAGAGGAGCTCGACGCCATGCTGCTGGCGCTTCTCTAT
>CAUZNJ010000272.1:0-3338 GCA_963580965.1 Alphaproteobacteria bacterium
AATTTCGGCCTCGGCGGGCACTTTTAGGGGCACACTGACGCAATCAACGAGCTCTACGGGCTGGCCGCGCAGAAGTCCGGCAAATTGATACTCGGACAGGGTGTCGGGTACTGGGGTGACGGCGGCGATTATGGTTGCTGGGTCGGCGCCGATGACGGCGGCGGCGGGAAACGGTTGCGAGCGGTTACCTTTCCAGCGGTCGTGGTGCTGGGCACCGCCCCGATGTTTCAGCCAGCGCATGCATGTGCGATCTGGGCCGAGGACTTGCATGCGATAGATACCAAGGTTGAAGCGATCGCGTCGGTCGCCGCCTGTAATATCTTTTTCAGGACCGGCTGTCACGACCAGTGGCCAGGTAATCAAAGGTGCGGGTTCCCCTGGCCAACAGGTTTGGACCGGTAGTTGGCCAAGATTAATGTCGTCGCCGCGCAAAACTACGTCCTGACATGGTGCATGGCGGGCGTCACGAGGACGCATCGACATCGCGGTCTTTAGAAGAGGCAGCATCTCCAAGGCATCACGCCATCCTGCGGGCGGCTCTGGCTGGCGGAGGAACGCCAGAGCCTCGCCGACCTCGCGCAGGCGGTCTGCCGTGCGGTTCATGCCCAAGGCAACCCTTTCGACTGTGCCAAATAGGTTGACGAGAACGGGCATGGAGAATTTCTTAGGGCCGGGCCCAATCACATTTTCGAACAGGACAGCAGGGCCGTTGTTCGCCAACAGGCGGGTCTGAATCTCGGTCATCTCCAAGTAAGGCGAAACCGGTTCAGTGACCCGGACAAGCTGTCCAATTTGTTCGAGATGCCCCATGAAGTCGCGGAGACTGGCGTATGGCATTTCCTTGAGTTCCTTTTTTTCCGGCATTGATCTCCCCGTCCACGTTAGGGGTCAAGGGTATAATCGGAAACGATTGGCCAAGTGCATACACCGTTGCGCGCCGACTCAAACACAGATACGTTTTTGGCAATTAATCTGCAGTGAATCAAATTTGGAGGGGCTCAGCGCCGAGAAGGTGGTGGGGGGCTCTTGAGTGGGTAGTAGATCAAGACATCTCCAGGGGTCGAGGGTTTATTCTCGGGACGAGGAGAGCATTCCGTGCGACCTGTCTAAGGAGCGCTACCAGAAAATAATGACGGCGACGGTCAGGGAAAGCAACCTTGGCGAGATAATGCCTGCGGCTGGTCGAGATTAACATCGTGTTGTTTGTGAAATATGAATGACCGATGCCTGGAAGGTCTATACGGAATGCTTTCTAGGTCCGGGGCAAATTAACGATGGTGATATCAGTGAATACCTCCGACCATTCGCAAGCTGAACGGCTTTCTCGCGCTAAAGGCTATCCATATCCGATTCCCGACACCTCATATATTGTCGATGCTTCCGGATGGCGCCTGCTCCCAGAAAATTGTTTGTCCTCCTATTTTTCCGGCCGCGTGCCTGTTCTCGCATTGGGGTCGAACCGGTCTCCCGATCAGTTGATGCGCAAGTATAGCAGCAAATTTATATCGCCGATCCTTGTTACTCTTGGGTGGCTATACGATTTCGACGTTGTCTATTCAGCCCATATCACTAGTTACGGTTCCGTGCCGGCAACTTTGCAGTATGCACCGGGTGTGGAGGTGGCAGTTTCCATAACTTGGTTGAATCCACTGCAGCTAGTCCGTATGCACGAAACGGAATCAGTGGGCATAAGCTATGACTTCGGTCGTTTATCGAATGTCCGTGTTGTATTGCAGCATGGAGAACTTCTTACAGAGGCGTTTGTCTATATCAGCCGCTTGGGAAATTTAGTTCAAGATGGCGACCCCTTGGCCATGAGAGAGGCTGCGGCGATGGGTCGGCGATGGCCCGCACTTGGTCAGGAAGGTATTTTGAACTTTATTTGTGAGAAACTCTCCCCGAATCAAAATCTAGACTCGTTTGTGTTTGCCCATTTAAATTCTGCAGAGACGCGTCATGCTCGCACGGCATTGCTATCACAGAGCGCGAGCCCATTTGCGTATTCTGGCTTTGAAATCATTGCTGGCTAGTCGAAGGGAATTTGAATAAAGGCTTTGGTCAGCCCAAGCCAAAATTCCAAACCTTAGCGGCGACAATCCCGGCGAGCACTATCATGCCAATCCATTGATTGGCGCGGAACATGGTAAGGCAATTCGCGGGACTGTCGATGTCGACCCGCCACGCCTGCCATGCCATATGGGTAGTTGCAGCGCACAGTCCTATCCACCATGGCCAGCCTAGTCCAGAGAGCCAGCCGGCGGCGCCAAGCAGTAATGCCGTCACCGCGTAAAATGCGAACAGCCATGGCCGCGTTGCCGTGCCAAGTTGCAAGGCTGATGATTTTACGCCGATCAGCAGGTCGTCCTTCTTGTCCTGATGTGCATAAATGGTGTCGTAACCTAGGGTCCAGAAAAATCCGGCGGCGTAGATGGCAAAAGCCGCGCTATCCAATGATCCTTGCACTGCGGCCCATCCGATCAACGCACCCCAATTGAATGTCAAACCCAGAACCGCTTGTGGCCAATAAGTTACGCGTTTTGCTAATGGATAAGTAAAGACGAGAACAAGCGAGAGTGCCCCTATGCCAATGGCGAAGCTGTTGAGTTGAAGCAGTACGGCTAGTCCTAGTGCCAACAGGAAGATCATGAAGGCAACCGCTTGAACAACGCTGATGGCACCTGATGGGATCGGCCTGTCCGCTGTACGGGCGACGCGAGCATCGAAGTCCCGGTCGACGATGTCGTTATAGGTACAGCCGGCGCCGCGCATGACTACTGCGCCAACGGCGAAGAGTGATATTAGCCATGGATCTGGCCATCCGTCTGTCGCTAGTGCGGCTCCCCACCAGCAAGGGAATAGCAGCAGCCACGTTCCGATTGGCCGGTCAAGCCGGGCAAGCCGCAAGTATGGTCGTACCGGCACGGGCACGAAACGGTCAATCCAGTTTCCGCTCGGGATGTCGCTAGCGCTAGGGTGGTGCGATATCTTAGTTGTGTCCATGTACCAACTATAGTCTACAAGGCTGGCGCGGGCACGGTTGCGATACCATCTCCACTGCTTATTATGCGTCCGCCTGAGGAGGTGACATGCCGTTAAAACGTGCAAAAATACGTCTATTTATTGAGGCCGATCTGTCGGCGGGCGCATCTGTGCGATTAGCTGGTCTTCAATATCACTACCTGACGCGTGTCATGCGGCTGGAGACGGGTAGCACGGTAGGCATGTTCAATGGTCGTGACGGAGAATGGCGGGCTCGGCTTGCGGAGACTGGTAAAAATTCCTGTTTTCTAACAGTCGAAACACACTTGGCGCCGCAGATGGTGGAGGAAGGGCCCTGG
>CAUZNJ010000273.1:0-3336 GCA_963580965.1 Alphaproteobacteria bacterium
CAGCATCAGCGCAGGCCGCCACCAGCCGGTATCCAGGATCCGAGATCAACGGCGTTCCGGCATCGGAGACGAGCGCCACGCTTTCGTCATCTTCCAGGCGTTTCATCAATAACGGCCGCACGCGAGCGGCATTGTGTTCGTGATAGGCAAGGCGACGAGTTTCTAAGCCGTGACGAAACAGAAGGCGGCCCGTCACCCGGGTATCCTCACAGGCAATGGTTTCCACCCCGGCCAAGACGGTGAGAGCTCGCGGGCTAAGATCGCCCATATTGCCAATCGGTGTCGCTACCACATAGAGCCCAGGCGCAATTGGTTGTACGGGCAGTTTACGAGAACGTTCGCCGCCAGTAGGCTCTGGCAACTCCGAAGGATAAGGGTTCGATGATTTTTTGCTGGCCACGTCACTACTCCGGGCTGAATGTCGCGCCGAAGACCAGGTTGGATTGGTCCTCTCTCGGTGTTTTTGCCATGTTTATTGCTGTCGGCGTCCTGCTCGCCGCCTGCCAGTCTTTCCGAAGCGCCCCCTCTTCACAAGCGGCACCGCACATCATTGAGACAGCCGCCGTCGCAACTACATCCGCAAACGAGGTGACCGCACCTCCAGACATAATAGCCCCAGTTCCAGATTTTCTCGTGGTTGATCCAGAGCCCGAGGCAAAGGCACCAGTCAAAGAGCAGCTCGCAGCCATCGTTCCAGGCGGGCACCGGGTTGCATTATTGCTACCCCTGTCCGGTCCAGGCGCAAGGGTTGGTAAGGCTTTTCTTAACGCTGCCCAGGTAGCCCTGTTTGATTTCGCCGATGATAATTTCGAACTGGTCGTACACGATACCAAGGGGACACCGGAAGGCGCCGCCCACGCTGGGCATCAGGCGGCGTTGGATGGTTCCTCAATGATCATCGGTCCTTTACTAGCCACGTCGGTTCAACAGGTAGCCCCGGCAGCGCGAGATGCCGGGATCATGATGGTTGCTTTTTCCAACAATAGCTCAGTTGCCGGTGACGGCGTCTTTATCATGGGATTTCTACCGAGCACACAGGTAGATCGCGTGGTAAGCTATGCAGTAAATCGTGGCCTCAGTCGTATCGCGGCATTAGCGCAGGATGACCCCTACGGGCGAAAGGTTGTTGACAGCCTTCATCTCGCCCTTGCAAACGCCGGAGGCAAGCTCATTCAGGTTGAATTTTATGATCCACTCAACGCGGATCTCTCCGCCCCTGTACGCCGTATCGCTAATTTTGCATCCCGCCAGAAACATCTGGTAGCACAGCGCAAGAAACTCGCCGCCCAGGGCGGCGAGTTGGCACAGAAAACATTAACTCGCCTGGAAGGGTTACAAACCGCCGGCGCCCTGCCTTACGACACTTTGATGATTGCCGACGACGGCAAGCGCCTTCAGGCCATCGCGGCACTATTACCCTATTATGATATCGACCCAGCAATAATCCGTATGCTTGGATCGGGGCATTGGGATGTATCAGCGATCGGAGCGGAGCCGGCACTGATTGGTGGTTGGTTCGCCGCACCGCCACCAAAATCCCGCGCCCGCTATGAGGCACAATACCAGAAGGTCTATGGCGAACCGCCACTCCCACTTTCAACTCTTGCCTATGACGCCACGGCGCTGGCGGCGATCTTGGCACGCTCGCCCGGCGGGCCAGATTTCAGCATCAGCGCCCTGACAAATCCCAGGGGCTTTTCTGGACAGGACGGTATTTTTCGCTTTCACCCCGATGGCATGATCGAGCGTGGTCTTGCCGTCATACAGGTGGAGCCACGTGGCTCCCGGGTCATCGATCCAGCGCCGGAAGCTTTCTTGGCACATTGACGAGTATTCGCTCATATACGGCGAGGCTCTAATTTTTAAGCTGGGTTACCATCGGCCCGATGTCATGGCCACCGAGGATGTGCAGGTGCAAATGCTGTACTTCCTGGCGGCCATGCGCACCAATGTTCGCCATTACCCGATAGCCGCCCTCAGCAAGGCCCGCATCCCGCGCTACCCTGCCAATGGCACGGCAGAACGCCGCTTGTTCGGCATCACTGGCCGTAGCGCTGAAGTCATCCAGGGACACATAGGGTCCCTTGGTGATGACCAGTAGGTGCACCGGAGCCTTAGGGTTGATATCCTTGAAAGCAAAAGTGTGTTCGTCCTCGTAAACCTTTGAGCAGGGAATTTCCTTACGCAAAATCTTGGCAAAGATATTCTGGTCATCATAAGCCATGAGGTGGCCCCCTCCGTTGGGCGGTTCGCTGTTTTCAGCTACTGGGCTTGCGAGACGCCTTTTCGGTAATTCCCGACGTACCCTCACGACGCTCCAGCTCTGCAAATACATCGGCAGGCGTAATGCCGGCGTCTGCCCATAGCACCATAAGGTGATAGAGCAGGTCGGCGCTTTCCGAAGCAAGCCGATCTCCGGTTTCGGAAATGCTGGCGATGACCGTTTCTCCCGCTTCTTCGGCAACCTTGGCAGCAATTTTATTACGTCCAGACGCGAATAGTTTCGCGGTGTAAGAATTTGCCTCATCGCCGCCCTTGCGCCCCATAATACTGGAAAATAGACGCTCGATAACCGACGCCTTATCGGCCTTGTTCATGATTGCCCCTCGTCCGCGTTCCGCATAGCAACACCCGCCGCCTCCATGTAAGTCTTTGCCTCGGCAATGGTAAAGGTACCGAAATGAAAAATCGACGCCGCCAGCACAGCCGATGCATGGCCATCTCGTACGCCATCGACCAAATGATCCAGCGTGCCGACGCCACCCGAAGCGATAACAGGTACCGGCACCGCATCGGAAACCGCGCTCGTCAGCGCAATATCAAAACCTTGCTTGGTGCCGTCCCGGTCCATTGAGGTCAAGAGAATTTCACCGGCGCCGAGATCGCACATACGCTGCGCCCAGGTAACCGCGTTGATCCCTGTTTCCCGGCGTCCGCCGTGGGTGAAAATTTCGAACTGGTCGCCAATGCGCTTAGCATCGATAGCAACGACGATGCATTGGCTACCAAACTTCTTCGCCCCAGCACGCACTAGCTCCGGGTCGATTACGGCCTGGGTATTGATAGAAACCTTGTCAGCTCCAGCCAGCAAAAGCTTGCGGATATCCTCAGTCGTACGTACCCCCCCGCCGACGGTCAGCGGCATGAAACAGCGTTCCGCCGTTCGCCTAACGATATCAAAAATCGTCTTGCGCCCCTCATGACTAGCCGTAATGTCGAGAAAGCAGAGTTCATCAGCTCCGGCGGCATCATAGACTGCGGCCTGCTCAACAGGGTCGCCGGCATCCACCAAATCAACGAAGTTAACTCCCTTGACGACACGCCCGGCATTAACGT
>CAUZNJ010000274.1:0-3316 GCA_963580965.1 Alphaproteobacteria bacterium
TCCCCGTGGTCTCGGTATCATAGAAAACGAAGTTTATCATGAGCCTCAGGCTATCAGCGTTTGTTGAACTTGGTCCCAAAACTCATGTTTTTGAGTGTAAAAATCACCATCATGACACTGGAGAAACGTCCGATCAAAATTTGCAACAAGGTGTTGAGAAGGGTCACCCTTGCCACAAATCATGCATTTTGGGTTTCTTAGTTTCTTTGAACTAATGATGAGTTAACCCAGTACGAGTGGTCTTCAAGAATAATTTTTATCCAATTTCTATCTACGCCATCAAATACCGCTGCACTGCCCTTCGCATTTTCCAGAACCCTTTTGACTGGGAACTGAAGTCCCGGTCCAGACCGAAGGTTTATAGCCGACACTTTGAACAGCACCTCCGAACCTGACTTAGGTTCTTCCGCAACCGCATCGGATGCGATCACAGGTCCTTGTCCAGAGTTGGGGGCGCACGCCACACTTCCAAGAAGCACGGCAATCGTCAGGCAGATTGTGGCGGTCAAGTTTCTCATAGGAGAAGTCTAAGACGATATGATTACCTATGGGAGTCTTTCCGCCAAACACAGCCCAGCCCCCCCAGGAACCGTGCCCCTTGATCCGAGGCTGCCGATCCGGCCTGAATGCTAATCTAGTTTTGAAACAGGGGCCGCGGTCCCTGGGCCGTGGTGCGCCATGATCCGGGATGCACTGTGCCTGGTATCGTCTGTGCGGAACACTGTCCCGGGGCCGGCCGCTCACTGACCACGGGGGTGCTTTGTGGAAGCTTTTATACTTCAGGCATTAGGGCCTAATCGGGGGCAGGCCCAAAGGGACCCGCCCGAGCCATATGCCTTGCAAAAGTGTTTACGACCTGTTGTTGGGATCAGGGGTTAGCGGATTTTAGATGTTGTACCCCGCGCGAAACCCCGTGATGAGCAAGAAAATCCGCGTCAAATTAGGTAGGTTTTGCTGAAATAACCTTATTATAGCCTTATTAGAAAGAACAATGGCCTAGCTGTTTCCAGCTAAGCCATTGATTTATATGGTGGGCGCAGCAGGGCTCGAACCTGCGACCCGCTGATTAAGAGTCAGCTGCTCTACCAACTGAGCTATGCGCCCGGGTAGGGAGCTCCTCTTAGCAAAGCGGTCAGGGTTTGTCGATAGCACCTGCCCTCAAACGCCATTGAGCCTGAGCCGTTGAGCACGTTACCAATTGTCGTCGATGCCCCGACGGCCAATGAGCACGTCGCGATGTACATGGACGCTCATGAGCAGGCCAAAGCTGAACAACACCGTCAGCATGGCGGTGCCGCCATAGGAGATCAGGGGAAGTGGGACACCAACGATGGGAATAAGTCCCATTACCATGGCCATATTGATGAATACGTAAAGGAAGAAGGTTGCCGTGATACCCAGGCCGAGAAGGCGTCCGAACTGGTTCCTCGCCCGTAGCGACATGGCGAAGCCATAGGCCATCACTAAAATGTAGAGGGTTAGTAAAACTAGCCCACCAACCATGCCGAATTCTTCGGCCAGCATCGTAAATATAAAGTCGGTTTGTTTCTCGGGGAGAAAGCTGAGATGGCTCTGGGAGCCAAGCAAAAATCCTTTTCCGAACAAACCTCCGGAGCCGAATGCGATCTTCGACTGGATAATGTGATAGCCGGCGCCCAAAGGATCGCTTTCGGGATTAAAGAACGTGATGATGCGTAGTTGCTGATAGTCGTGGAGAAACCGCCAGGCGATGGGGATAGCGGCAAGTGCTGTTGCGCCGACTGCTGCAAATATCCACAGCCTGACTCCGGCTAGAAACATGATTGCGCTACTGACCATCATTAACATGATGGCCGTGCCGAGATCTGGTTGCCGTAAGACAAAGAGAACGGGCATGGCAATCATCAAGAGCGGGATCAGGAGATGGCTTATTCGTCTGACGTCCTCAGGCCCAGAGCCGTGGAAATAGCGAGAAAGCGCTAGTACCAAACCAATTTTCATGACCTCGGAAGGCTGAACATTGATGATACCCAGGGATATCCACCGCTGTGCTCCCATGCCGATATAGCCAGTGATCTCTACAGCTGCCAGCAATACCATAGCAAAGAAATATATGGCATAGGCCCAGCGTAGCCAAAATCGAAGGTCAATGAGGGCAACGCAGATAAGCAGCAGAACACCGAATCCAAATCGAATAATATGCTTGGAGGCCCACGGGTCAAAATTACCATTGGCGGCTGAATAGAGCATCGCAACGCCAATGCCCGTGATGGCGCTAACCAAAATTATGAATAACCAATGGATGTCCCGGAATTTGCGCCCGAGGGATCTCTCTGGGGTATTTAAATTACTACTCAGAATTGCCATTTCCGTTTGACCTATCAGCCGTTGGAATTAGCGTCTAGTGGGCTGCTTCGTATGCGCGCTGTCGGTGCTGCCAGAGTTTTCGGTGCATGGCGCTCTTGCAGGAGTTTCATGATTTCTCGGGCGACCGGCGCCGCTGTGGTTGAGCCGCTACCCCCATGTTCGACTACCACTGAAATGGCGTATTGCGGCTTGGCTGCTGGCGCATAGGCGACGAATAGCGCATGATCCCTGCGTTCCCAGGGAAGATCCCTGTTGCGGATGACGCCCGCCAGCCGCTCCACCTTCTTGATCCGCCGAACTTGGGATGTGCCAGTCTTGCCGGCCATCTCCATGCCCGCAATGTTGATACGTGCGCTGTTTGCCGTGCCGCCGCGCTCGTTGACAACTGCGTTCATTGCGTCTTGGATAACCGCCAGGTTCGCCGGGTTGAGGTTTAGGCTAGGGGATTTTGTGGCTTTAGGTGTCCGCCGGTCGTCAGGGCTAATATCCTTCATTATTAACCGTGGCATCACGGCATAGCCGCCGTTGGCTATCCTCGCCGTCATGACGGCAAGTTGCAGTGGCGTAGCGAGCACATATCCCTGACCGATGCCCATATGGAGGGTTTCGCCGCCTTGCCATGACGACCCGATAACTGCTTGTTTCCACTCTCGTGTTGGTATGAGGCCTGACTGCTCCCCCTGAAGGTCGGGTATCAGCGTCTGGCCTAAGCCTAGCTTTTGCGACATAGCTCCGATTCGATCGATTCCTATCTGCTTTGCGATTTCATAAAAATAGACATCGCAGGACCACTTAATGCCGTTACGCATGGATACGTGCTTATGGCCATCGTGTTTCCAGCAATGGAAAGTGGCATTTCCCAGCTGTAGGGAACCATTGCAAAAAAATCTGGTATCCGGCGAGATAATGCCAGATTCGAGGGCAGCTAGTGCAACGACTAATTTGAAGGTTGAGCCGGGCGCGTACTGTC
>CAUZNJ010000275.1:0-3311 GCA_963580965.1 Alphaproteobacteria bacterium
AGCCCCGCCATCTATGACGATAAGGTTGGGCCAAAGGCCACGAGCCCGGCCCGGATCTTCCTTGAGCGCCCGAGCGAAGCGCCGGCTCAATACTTCGCGCATCATCGCGTAGTCATCGCCGAGAGACATGTCGCCGTTGCCAACAGCCGCTGCGACGATGCCTCGGATATTGAACTTTCGGTATGCAGCTTTTGTGAACCCCTCGGGACCCGCAACGATCATCGCGCCAATCGCGTCGCGGCCGGAAATATGGCTGTTATCATAAACCTCGATACGTTCGATCAAGCCGTCCACATCGAATACGGTAGCGATACCGTCTAACAACCGCCGTTGCGAACCGCTTTCCGCCATTTTGCGACCAAGGGCTTCACGGGCATTTGTCAGAGCCAGATCAATCAGCGTGCGCCGTTGTCCACGCCGGGGAGCCAGTACTCGGACCTTGCGCCCGCCACGCACTGCCAGAGCCTCAGCAAGAAGCCCCTTATTTGCCAGAGCATGGCTAACCAATATTTCTTTTGGTGTATCCTTATTTTCGTAAAACTGACCAACGAAGGCCTCAATGACCTCCGCGATATCCGCATCGCGGGTATTGGCGGGATAATAGGCCCGATTGCCGTAATTCCGGCCTGAACGGTAAAAAAAGACTTGGATGCACGTCTGACCCTCAATTTGATGGGCCGCTATAACGTCAGCGGAATCGATACCGCTGAGGTTGATATCCTGGCGGGCCTGGATGCTACTCAGGGCTCGAATGCGATCACGGAAATGGGCGGCGCGCTCGTAATCCAGGTCGTCGCTCGCAGTCTGCATGTGTTGCGCCATTTCGTGCTTGATGGCCTTACTATCATTCGACAAGAATGCAGTCGCCTGCTTTACCAAGCCCCCATAGGTCTCCTTATCTATGCGTCCAACACAAGGCGCGCTGCACCGCTTTATCTGGTATAGCAGACAGGGTCGGGTGCGGCTGTCGAATACCGAATCCGCGCAAGACCGGAGTAGGAATACCCGTTGCAATACCGTCAATGTTTGGTTGACGGCCCAGGCTGCGGCAAAGGGACCAAAATAGGTGCCCTTTTTGCTACGTGCCCCGCGATGCTTGAGGACACGGGCAAAATCATGATCTCCAGTGACCAGGATAGCCGGAAAAGATTTGTCGTCGCGGAGAAGGATATTGTAGCGCGGGGCGTAGCGCTTGATGAGGTTAGCCTCAAGCAGCAGCGCTTCCGCCTCTGTATGGGTCGTCACAAACTCCATGGTTACCGTCTCGGCAATCATCCGCAGCAGGCGCATCGACTGACGAGTTGGGTTGGTGTAGCTCGTAACCCTTTTCCGTAGGCTCTTAGCCTTGCCGACGTAAAGCACATCACCTCGGTTATTGATCATGCGGTAGACGCCAGGCGAGGTCGGGCAGGAACGCAGATAGCCCCGGATAATCGCAATGCCAGCCGACAGGCTGGCCTTCACGGTATCCTTTCGGGCTTCCACGTCATCGTCGGATGAGGCTTCCATGCGTTAGTATTTGGGGGATGCGGGTGCTCGCGTCAACGCGTGCGGTCATTTCACGTAATTTTTACCCAAAGCCTGTGGAGAACCTTGTTGATGACTCTCCCACCGTTATGCCTTCCGCCAGAGAATCTACGGATACTTCAAAATTGCCAAAATAAAGGGTTATTGTTTATGTCATTGAAATTACAAAGGAAAATTTCTTGATCAATACCTTGAATGCACAGCTAAACAAATTCGATTCTAGAACCGAAGAATCGATTCCCTTACTCTGGCCCTGTGCACAACTTTCACGAAAGGTCTTAAATTCAGCCCGATTACAAAGGGTTATAGCCGAGTCTGAACGTTTGGCATCGGCCCCTGCGGATTATTGCGCTCAATTTCCACCCCGGCACTTGCCGCATCGGCAAATACATCGAGCTTTTCCACCCGTACCCGTGCCAACCGCACCCGACGATCTTTCAAACACAGGGAAGCAATGCACTCGGCCAGGGTTTCCGCCAACCGGATATGACCCGAGGCGACAATGGCCCGTACGCCCTCAGCAATGATTTCGTAGTTAACCACGTTTTCCAGGGAATCCTCTAGACCGTCTTCAGACTCGGTTACCCCAAGGTCAACGTTCACACGAACCCTCTGTAGGGCTTCATGCTCGTGGCGATAAACGCCGATCGATACCGGCAGAACCAGATCACGCACAAAGACATGGCGCAGCCCTCTCCCGGCGACGGCGATCGGGGCCGCATTTCCACCCATATCTAACGGCAACGTCACGTCACGTCCTGACGGGTCGTGCTGGCGGGGCTTGTCATTCGATCACCGACGATCTTTCAAAAGGTTGTGCCCAACCCAGGTGCTGGCCACCATCAAGGGCGATCATCTGTCCTGTCATGGACGGCGTATCAAGGATGAAACTCACGGTCCGGGCGATTTCTTCCGGCATGACCTGACGTGCTAGCGGCATCATCTGCCATTGGCGGCGGAACTGTTCGTTACTCTGGTGGGCACTGGGCAATGTTGGGCCAGGGCCGATGCCATTGACCCGGATGCGCGGCGCTAACTCGAGCGCAAGCGTTTTTGTCAAAGTCCACAGGCCCATCTTGCTAACCGTATAGGAGGCAAAATACGGAGTTAAGTTCAAAACCCGCTCATCCAGCATATTAATAACATTGCCTTCGGTATCTTCCGGCAACGCGGCAGCAAAGGCTTGAATGAGGAAGAACGGCGCCCGCAGATTCACAGCTATGTGCAAATCCCAGGATTCGGGCGTTGCCGTATCTAGACGATCGTGTTCAAAAACCGAAGCATTGTTAATAAGGCAGGTGATAGGACCGACAGCGCCGGCGGCACGGGAAACTAATCCCGCGATATCACCATCCTCGCGCAAATCCGCGGCAACGGCAGCGGCGGTGCCCCCCGCCATCTCGATCTCCCGAACCACGGCAGTCGCATCCTCATCCGAGGCATTATAATGAACGGCGACAGGCCTACCGCGAGCCGCTAATTCCAAGGCAATTTCCCGGCCAAGCCGACGTCCAGCGCCCGTCACTAGTGCGGCTCCGAGTGTGTTCGCATTAGCGGGGGGGGAGACTTTCTGCATAGGACGAAGATGGATCAGCGAGCCGGCGCTGGCAAGGCTTGGGCAAACCTTGACCGCACTACTGGTGACGGTCATGTTACGAAAGTTCCAAGGGGGGCTCCCGGCAAGGGGGCTGAGATATCGTGAGAAAGCGGTGACCCTTTGAACCTGATCCGGGTAATTCCGGCGCAGGGATGGAGCGTGCGGACCAGCCGCCTTACTTCACTCA
>CAUZNJ010000276.1:0-3285 GCA_963580965.1 Alphaproteobacteria bacterium
GAGAGAAGCTCTTGGGAAGCACTCCTTGCGGAGGTCGCTTTGGAATAGACCCTAGAATCTGATCGTGACCGGTTCGAGCCGGTTGCTTGGTGACAAAACTCTACCGATGATCGCTGTGCGGGGATAGCCTAACGATATAAGCTCAGCGATGCATTCGGTGGCTTTGTCGGCGGGTACGCTGGCTAGTAGGCCGCCGGCGGTCTGTGGGTCGAAGATCAGTGGAAAGCGCAGGTCCTTACCGGCTTCCTCGAGATTGGCAATGGCCCGACGTAGGCGAACATTTTGCGGCTGCAGGGAACTGACGATTCCGTCACGTACAGTATCTTCGGCGCCGTCTAAGAAAGGTAAGGCGTGCAGATCGAGCTCTATATCGACTTCCGAGGCCCGAATCATTTCGACTAGATGACCCAAAAGACCAAAGCCCGTCAGGTCGGTGCAGGCGTGGGTATCATATTTCATTAGGCATTCAGCGCCGAGGCGGTTCGACTGGACCATTGATTCTAATGCAGCGATGATCCATCTGCCTTTCGCCTTGTGGCGCATGTCGGCGGCGAACAGTGTGCCGGTGCCGATGGCTTTGGTTAGCACCAGGTAGTCGCCAGGTTTCATGCCGCCTTTGCGCATGACTTTTTCGCGATCGATAAGGCCATTGACGGAAAATCCGAGGGATAGCTCCGTGCCTTCGCTGGTATGGCCGCCGACCAGTGCGGCTCCGGCATCGTTCAACACTTCTAAGGCCCCGGCCATCATTTGGGTCAAGGTATGCTCGACCTTTTCTTCGATTCCAAACGGGATCGTGGCGATGGCCAAAGCGGTCTGAGGCTCGCCACCCATGGCATAGATGTCGCCAAGGCTATGATTGGCGGAAATCTTGCCGAAGATGTAAGGATCATCGACCATGGCGCGGAATGAATCGACGGTCTGCACCATGACCTTGCCGGGGGGAACTTCGACCACGGCAGCATCGTCCGGTTCGTGCAAACCGATGAGGACATCAGCGCGCTCGACCGGCTTCAATCCACTGAGAGCTCTGCCGAGGACGGTTGCGCCGACCTTGGCGCCGCAGCCGCCGCAGCGCATGGCAATTGCCGATATTTCCTTGATCACATCTGCCCTGGCAAGTCCGCGTGGTATGGTGGAGCGAACTTTCTCTTCCATGATTGGTAGGTCATTAAACTTGCGCATGAAGCCCCGATCGATCCAGTCTTTCCAGCGCCAGACGAGGTGGCCGCGCACCGACCATGAGCCGCGCGATGCGACGGCATATTTATCGCCAGTAGAGACGAGGCTGAGGAACTGTTTCTGTGGATAGAACGGCTTGGGTGATTTCCCCAGCAACATGCGGCGCAGATTGCGCGCTAGGGGTTTTCCCTGGCGTACCGCAAAGACACCAGATTTCGGCCGCGGGTAATTTTCCATACTGGCGACGTCGCCGGCTGCAAACACTTCCGGATGGCTTGTCGACTGCAGGGTATTAGTCACCTTGATAAAGTGCTGCTTGTCGACGTCGAGGCCGGATTCACTAGGCCAATGTTGTCCGCTGGCCCCTGTCACCCAAAGAATTTCGTCGACGTCAAATTCTTTGCCGGCTTCGGTGCGCAAGCGACTGGGTGTCACTGACACCACCGGAGAATGGGTATGAACGGTGACGCCGCGTTGCTGCAGGACGTTCACGAAGGTGGCTCGCATGCGGTCGTTATGGGTTGGCAGAATTTCAGATGATGCACTAAACAGATCGAAGGCTATGTCTCCGGCATTGCGCCCGGCCGATTGGCGCAGCGTTTTCATCCGGTGCTGTATAGACAACAGGATCTCTACACCGCCAGCACCGGCGCCGACAACCGCGATGCGCATGGGGCCGTCGTGGGCTATGGCACGTTGGCGCAGGGCTTCCCAGCGTTGCAAAAAGGCGTTGATTGGTTTGACGGGGACTGCGCTTTCGGCTGCCCCGGTGACGCCATCGAGTTGTGGTGCTGACCCGGTGTTAATTGATAGCAGGTCGTAGGGAACGGCTGGGCGATTATCGCACTGCACAGTGCGGTTCAGGAGATCGAGGCCAGTTACTGAGCTGTTATAGAAGCGGCCGCCGGCGAAGCGCGACAAGGCGCCGAGATCAATGTGAACGTCGTCAAATCCATAGTGGCCGGCAACAAAGCCTGGAAGCATGCCCGAGTACGGGGTGTGCACGTCGCGGCAGATAAGGGTGAGGCGCACCCCGGGGACTGGTTTCATGCCAAAGCGTTTAAGCACAGCAACATGACTATGGCCGCCGCCAACGAGCACCAGGTCCTTGATAATAGGCGTATCAGGGGTATTCATAAACTCAAGTATGCTCCAGGCTAGTTTGTAGGCGCAATTTTGCGCGGATGCTGCGCGAAATTGCATCGACGCATATGTTCAGCAGCGCGGTAACTAAAATCAAAATCAGCGCGCGATCAAAGCGTAATTCGGCGAAGGCGCTATCTATATAGTAGCCGAGGGTCGCGATGCCGAGGATACCAAGGATCGCCGTTTCGCGAAGAATTACTTCCCAACGATAAAATAGCAACGCCAGTATAGAGCGATAAATCCGTGGGACAATTTCATACAAATACAGGTTGATCCCGCGCGCAGCATCAATGCGAAGGTTCATAGTTTCGGTGAAGCGGCCGATCAAATGGCCAATTATGGCGCCGTTATGCAACGCCAAGGCAATGATCGCTGGTAGCATGGAAGGTCCCCAAAGCTGTAGCAGGACAAATGCTAGGATGTATTCTGGCGTTGAGCGGATAACCACAAGTGTCAGGTGGCCAAGCATCCGTGCCTTGGCTCCGAGGAGAAGCGGCGAGATCAGTGGGAACATTACCATCGTCAGCAGTCCAGTGGCGATCAGGGCAACCATTGTGAGCTGTATGGTCGCAATGGTTCCCGGCAAAGCCTGATCAACTAACAGCAAATGGAGCCAGTCACCTAGCGCGGCCATGGTGTCACCATCGCCCTCGGCACGCAGCGGATAGGGCACGATATCGCGGGTAAGGAAGCGGACAATATTGTCCCACGTGAATGTTAGGCCCCATGGCAAGGCGGCTGCCGCGCCAATTAGATAGACCGGCAGCATGCGTTTGTGCATCCACAACCGCATGGTTGCAATGACGGCGAAGAAGGCGAATAGCAAGGCTGCGGCTTCAGAGTAATTGCCTTGGCTAAAGGCGGACTCCAGGTGGAATCCCAGGGTCGGTAGGCCGACAAAGCCAAGGACGGCGCTGGAGCGCAAACCGCATTCCAGACGATACATGGAGTAGGTCT
>CAUZNJ010000277.1:0-3268 GCA_963580965.1 Alphaproteobacteria bacterium
GGCGGAGATCCCGCACATACTTCTGATCGTCATATCGTCGCCCGCGGTGCATGGTCACCCGGTTGTCCCAGATGATCAAATCACCCTGCGTCCACTTGTGAGCATAGACGAATTGCCGTTGCGTAGCATGCTCCATTAGGTCGCGGATATAGGCCATAGCTTCCGGCCTTGGCCAACCGACGATGCCGCCTATATGCGATGACATAAACAGACTTTTGCGGCTGGTAGCAGGCAGGCTGCGCACAAGTCGCTGCAAGACCGGCTTGTAGTCCTCTTTCTCCGCCTCGGTCCAACCGCTAAAGCCAAGTTGCTCGCGCGAGTACATAATCGAATGTTCGCAGACTAAGCCCTCAACTTCGGCCTTTAACTTGGCATCTAGTGTTTCGTATGCCTGGCGCATGTCGACGTACTCCGTATCGCCGCCGGCGGGCACGACCGTGTGACCGTATAGCACCGAGTAGTGCGTCGGAATGATTCGTGAAATTCCATCCGAATGCCAAAGGCGGTTGGCGAACTCAAAAATGCGACGGCGGCTATTTTTGGCCCAGATCTTGTTGTCCTGATCAAGATTCGAGACGTCGGCAAAATTACCATCAAGACGGCGATCCGTGACGGCAATGACGTTCGTGCGAATGTTCACTTCGCGCGGACCTAGCCGCTTGGTAAAGGCGACTTGTTCGTCGTTAGTCAACTCGTGCTGGCCGTGAAAAACCATCACCGCGTACTTGTCCATGCTGGCGTGAACCGCGGCGATATCGCCATCAGTTAATGGACCGCGCAAATCAAGGTCAAATACTGCGCCGGCGAATTTGGGTTGGATGGGACGGACCTCAAAAGCCACGCCAAAATATCCCCGTCCGTTGCATTATCTTAATATCAGAAAATTATAGCACGGGCACGCGGCCCATCACCAGCGGGGATGAACCACATTACATGCCGCCGTGCTCACGCCACCTGTTGTTCAACTGTTGGACCTTCGGCCAACGTCGTTGTCCGCCGCAAGTCGCGAGGGTACTGAAGGTCATCAAAATTGCGAACCCGGTGCATGGTACAACGGTTATCCCAGATAACCAGATCGCCAGCCCGCCACTCGTGAGCATAGACGAACTTGCGCTGAGTCGCATGCTCGGTCAAATCGCGGATAAAGGCCATAGCCTCAGGGTCAGGCCACCCTTCGATCTTTCCTATATGAGCCGACAGATAAATGGCCTTGCGGCCGGTTGATGGATGGACGCGCACTAATCTCTGGCGGACCGGCGTCATCTGCTTTTTCTCTTCCTCCAGATACTCTGCAAACCCCAACTGACGCCGAGAATAAATCAAGGAGTGATGGCACACCAGATCCTCGATCTCCGCCTTGCTCGCATCATCGAGACTGTCGTATGCCGCCCGCATATCAGCAAACTCCGTATTGCCGCCTACCGGCGGCACAACCCTGCCGGACAATAGGGAATAGCGGCCTGAGATGGGCCGGAACGACGCATCTGAATGCCACAACCGATTACCCAAAGACGAGACCCGCCGCCGGTGGTCACGGGGCAGCAACGTGCCGTCATTATCTAAATTAGAAACATCGGCAAAGGCAGGATCCAAACGCAACGCGGCACGTTTGACAGTCGTGTTGCTACCTTCGAGAGGCGGGCCGAAGTTAGCCGAAAAGGTCATCTGCTGCTCGTCGGTAACGTTCTGATCATGAAAGATCAGGACGCCGTACTTGTCCATTCCCGCCTCGATCGCCTCGACCTCATTGGGTGATAACGTATTACTGATATCGATACCGGAAACCTCGCCAGAGAAATTGTCGCGCAGGGGACGAATGGAAACAGTCATGTGCGGGGGGGCCTTAGCCAATTTAATCTAATTTCACATACAATATTCGATTGCGGCCCATTCACAAGTACCCCTATCAGGCAATTCTAAACCCCAGCACCTGCCTTCGCGGCAGCCCTCGAATTCGCAAAATTAGCAGCGCCCCCGCCAATTGCTTGGTAATGACGTTCCATCAACACCATGAAGCGGAAGAATTCGGTAGGCATCACCGATGCCGTCAATTCGGCATCGGTGTAAATCTTGACGATCATCCAATTCATGCACTAAGCATCGACGACAAACGTCATGATGTCCGTGATCTTGATGGAATTGGTTTCCTAAAACGCCAGAATATCCATCGCCGCCGATAGGTCCTTGTCGGTATCGATATTGCCCCAAACGGCCGCCGCCTTGGCCGATCGCTCGGCACCCAGAACGGGTTCGGCCTGGATACGGAACTTGTTGGCGATTTCTCCGTCATCCATCGGATTCTGTGGCATGCCGCGGGGATTGACGAGTTCGATTCGCTCGCTGCGGCCTCCGCGCCCCTTAACATTCACATGCAAGGCGAAGGTGTTGGGATAGGCAGCTTGATAAGTCACTTCAATGGCGTCGTCGAGTCGCGCGGTAATCTTTGCCATCAGCGGTTTCATCCGCGGATCGGCTATCGCCTCGTCGCTGAAGGATTCAGGCGTCATGCCGCCATCCAGAAAGGCCCTGGCAAAAATAAAGGGCATGCTGTGATCCGCAGTTTCCCGCGTCTTAGGGTCCCACTTTTCCGGCTCGCTGGCGGTTTCGTGCCAAGCCGACCAATAAGTGGCGAAATCGATGCTCTCGATATCCTCGATCAGCATCTTTTCCCGCAGCTGGAGGGCCGCCCAGACCGCCGCCTGGGTATTGGCCTCGACCGGCCAGTACTTCAGGAATGTTTGCAGCAGGATGTAGCTGCCGCCGGCATCCGGAAATGGAGCCAGCTCAAACGGACCGGTGATCTGATCGAACAGGCCATGGCGGCCTTCGAAAGACTTATCGGGACTGGTCATGCCCTCAGCGGCGAGCAAAGTGGCAAAAACCGCGTTGCGGCAGGCATAGGCTGTCGCTGCACCCTTCCACAAAGAAAGCTCGCCGGCCCGCGTTGCCCGCATGGGCACGTTGGCGACACAGGTTATGGCGATGGCATGGCCAATTCGTTCGGCCGGCAGGCCAAGCAAATGACCGACCCCCGCGGCTGTACCGATGCCGATGGCAAAACCCTGGTCCCAGCCCTTCTCGCGAAACGTCGACCCACGGATGAAGCGCAGCGCAACCTCGTAAGCAACGACAATGGCACTCAACAGCCGCTGGCCGCCTGCGCCAGACGACTCAGCCAAGGCCAGAAGTGCGCCGATCATGTCGCTAGGGTGGCCGCCGTGATGGCCGTCATTGAAATCAAGATAGCGGATCATCGTCGTATTAATAA
>CAUZNJ010000278.1:0-3230 GCA_963580965.1 Alphaproteobacteria bacterium
ATCTTGGCGACCATGATAATTATATTAAAAACCGTAGCCTTAATAACGCTCTGGGAGACGATACGTATTATGGCAACAGTGGTGATCATAACAAGATCAAGTACACGACCCCCAATCTTAGCGGCCTAAAAGCGGGCATTTCTTATACGCCAGATTTGAACACGAATGGCACCTTCCCTAACCGGTATGGTAATGAAAGCTCGAGTATTGAGATGGGCATGTCGTACAGCTTCGATATGGACGGTACAGGCGTCGACTTGGCCTATACCTACGGTAAGGAAGGTGGCGACGGATCTACTACCACTCCGGGTAAAAAAGGTCATCACGGTTCAGTGAAAACCTCCATGGGCGACTTCTCGGCTGGTCTTGCTTATGGCCGCATAATGGGTGACGAGAATGTTCTCACTGATGACGGACATGCCTATCAGGCTGGTATTTCCTATTCCGCAGGCGCGATGGGCATTGGTATCTATCACCAAAAGTCCTCCACCGAGCAGTCTGCTGGTGGTAGTGAAGACACGCGCACCGTAAACGGTGTTTTCTTGAACTATGACGTTGCGGATGGTGTTGATTTTGCAGGCGCCATCTTTAACGACAACATGAAAGCTGGCGAGGCCGGAAAGGCTTCCGCCGACTATAATACGGGTGGCTGGGGTATTATTGGTGGCTTAACACTCAAGTTCTAATATCCTCAACTACTGCTGACGAATGGGGAGCGGCCTTCGGGCCGCTCCCTTTTTCTTTGCTAAATGGTGGGTGCCCTAGGGAAATATAATGGCACTATGAGCAAAGATAATAATTAAGAAATCAGGCTTGATCCCAGCAATTTTCTTGTCCGGGGGAGAGTTGCCCATCGAGCTGGCGTCCGTGCGACGGCTGAACACCTGTATTGCATTGTGTTCAAAAGTAATATGGAAGTTGCCCTTTAGGAGCCCGTCTATGGTAAGCTGGTGCTTACGTTATTTTAGGGCTCCTATGGCTGAGACCGTCACGCCGTATATAAGCCTAAGGCCTCCTCGACATACCGTTGGGTATTGTGTCGATGGCCGTAATTTTTTCAACGGTTTTGAGTTCGCTGGGGGCAATTCAAAATTAACATGCATTTGCTTAAGGGAGGGTTGGCCTCCTAACGTAAGCCAGGTCAGTTACGGTGCGATATAAGCTTCACATAGCGGTCGTTACGGAGCAATAATTCCATTGATGGCAGCAAAACCGGCTGGTTGTGCAGGCACAAGACGACGAGCTCCAGCGCCACCCACACCGCCCAAGGCGTATACAGGAAGTCGAGAGTGTCGAGTCAATTGAGCAAACCGGATAGGACCAAGTACTCGGGCGCCTGGATGGCTTGTGGTTGGAAATACAGGTGATAGTAAAACAGCATCGGCGCCGGCACGTGAAGCGCGATTAAGACCAGCACGATCGTGGGCGGCGGCGGTTATGATGTAACCTGGAGGTCGCCAAAGAGACCAAAGCCTCCCACTTGAACGAACCCGATGTTCTGGCAGGTGGACACCATCGGCTCGAACCGCGACCGCCAGCCTAAAGTCGTCGGCAATTAACAAACGGATTCCATGGCGACGGCAACAAGCCGCAAGGCGGCGCGCAAGGGCTTGGCGACCCGGCATGCCATAGTGACGCAAGATTATCGCCGCCCCGCGAGGCAGCCGCGCGACAATCGGTTCAGGGTGGGGGAGACGTTCTGGGTCAGTCATCAGAATAAGATGTGGTAAATTTTGTTGTGGCACTCGGCGCCGCCACCTTGCTTGGACCTGTTTCGCCACGTCTGATAGAATCACCATGAGCTCAACTCTTTCATGAAAACAATGCCACGATGACAAGAAGTGCTGATTCTGACACCCTGATCGCTGCCAACCTTGCCGAGGTCAAGGCGCAAATCGTTTTGGCTGGAGTGAAGGCAGGCCGCCCCAGCACTGACATCACCCTTGTTGCCGTTGGCAAGAGGCATCCGGCGGAGAGATCGCGGGCAGCACTTGCGGCCGGACATCGGACCTTTGGTGAAAACAGGGTGCAGGAAGCTGAGGCGAAGTGGCCTACGCTGAAAGCTGAGTTCTCAGACGTCCGGCTGCACCTCATCGGGCCTTTGCAACGTAATAAGGTCCGACAAGCCTGCGGGCTTTTTGATGTTATTGAAACCGTTGACCGTCTTAGCCTCGCTCGGGCGCTGGCCGATGAATTTGCTCATACGGGCAACGCCATCGACTGTATGATTGAGGTTAACACCGGAGAGGAACCGCAGAAATCTGGCATACTGCCGCTCGACGCCGATGTATTTATCGGGAAATGCAGGGACGAAATAAAACTACCGGTGATTGGCCTCATGTGTATCCCGCCGGTTGGTGACGTTGCAGCTCTGCATTTTGCCTTATTGCGGCAAATTGCTGTACGCAATGGTTTGAGGGAACTCAGTATGGGCATGAGCGCCGACTTCGCTTCAGCAATTCGGTTTGGTGCGACACACGTCCGTGTTGGTACGGCAATATTTGGTGAGCGACTGGTTAAGACGCCGTAATCGAAATCCGCAGGCTATCACCCGGCGTGCAATCGCCAGCGAGGTTTATAAGGTCATGCCATGTTAAGCCGACGCATCCCTCGGTAGGCATTAAGCCAGGGTTCCCCATATGAATGAAGACGGCGCTGCCGCAGCCGGGGATGACGGGGTAGTCATTATGGCCGATGACCATAACTAGATCGTAGAGACTGTCATTTCTCCATAAAGCTTCGTGGTGCACCGGTGAGGGTAAGGAAATCGGTTGGTTGTAGTGGGGATCTGATGGATCGTCGCACCAGCCGTCGTTGGGCTCGATGGTGATGGTTGTGAGGCCGGTTTGTGGAGTGGAGATCCGGTCTGGTCTATACAATAGGTGTCGCAGTGGAAATATACCCATGGGGGTAGCGCCATCCCCTTCCTGTTTTTCTTTGCGGATGCCTGCGCGACCTAAGGAACAAGCGGCATGGCGGTCGTTCCAGGCGATAAGCCCACTTGTAGCACCCGGTGCCGCAGTAACAGTGATTTCCACGCCGTATTTCTCCGTTAGGTATTTAGCGTTTCGGTAAATTCTGCCGTGATAAAGAAGCTTGCTTGAGTACGATACGAACTCAAATTTTGCTTTTGTCGTGCCAGAACATTGAATATGGATGGAGAAAACTAGATAGTATAGGTTTTGCAGCATCAAATACGGCCTCAAAGATGTGCCAATGATTGGTGGAAA
>CAUZNJ010000279.1:0-3229 GCA_963580965.1 Alphaproteobacteria bacterium
TGACGGCGGCTTAATTTTGACCTATGAGGACCTCACCCATCCCCTTGTCCTGGAACGAGAACACAACGCCCAAGAGGCTGTCGGTCGGGTTACTCTGGACGCTCTAAGTACCGCCATCGCCGCGATCAGCGGAGATGGTTGCCTACGGTTAACCAATATGGCGTTCCGGGCCCATTGGCAACTGGAGGCCACAAATCTGACTGGCCGCCCCATCAGCGAGCTTGTGCTGGAGATGGCCAATGTGCTGACACCAACGGGCAATGATACGCTACGGCATATTATTACCACCCTGCACGAACGCCGAAAGGTGTGTTTGAACTTGCAACGCATTGATGGACGCACCATCGCGGGTTCGGCCCTCCCCTTGCCCGATGGCGCCATGCTTTTGTTTTTCGATGACATAACCGATCAACTGACGGTGACAACCGCTCTCGCCGATCGCGACGCCGCCTTTGGGGAAGCCGACCGTGCCAAAACCGCCTTTATTAGCAATGTATCGTTTGAGGTGCGCGGTCCTCTCAATGCCCTCACTGGCTTTGCCAAGCTTCTAGCGGACGAAGCATTCGGTTCCCTAAACACCCGCCAGCGCGAATATGCAGTGTCGATTCGTGATACCGCCCTGGGCTTGTCGAACGTGCTTTCCAACATCCTCGCCCTGGCAGCCATCGAAGCAGGCCAGACGGTCCTTTCTCTTGGGCCGGTCGATGTTTCAGTCCTGCTTTCAAATGCAGTTGGTCTCGTGCGGGAAAGAGCGCGCGCCAAACCGCTGAGCCTACAGGTTGATTGCGCCCCCAACTTCGGCTCCACGCGGGCGGACGGGAACCGGCTTAAGCAAGTCCTTCTAGAACTATTGGATAACGCTATCAAACACACACCTGCTCGGGGCACCGTTACCATTTCAGCTAAGCACCGCGACAACGGCACTGAAATCGCTGTTGCCGACACCGGCAGAGGAATATCGAAAGTCGACCGAGACTGCATATTTCAGCCCTTTGAGCGAGGATCACCGAGCAACAGTTCGCATTCCAGTAGCGCCGGTTTGGGGCTCACAATAGCCCGCCGATTCATGGAATTACATGGCGGTCGAATAGAACTCACATCCCGGCCCGGCCGCGGCACGACCGTTCGATGCTGGATACCCGCCAACTAGTTAAATATTGCTAGTTCTAGTGAAAGCACCTCAAGTAGCCTGATGTGAACCAGTTGCATCGACCATCAGACTATAGCGACGCCGATGACAGTCACCCCGTGACCGACGGCCTGCCTTGGCGTCAATATTGGCGGCACATTTTCCGAAATAGCACTAGAAACCACCACCCACTGTTTCGCGGCCAAAGGGTAAACTACGACACGCCAACTGGGAGCCAGCGTTATGAAGGCCATGCCGGCTGAGGTAACAAAATCGGTCTCGCCAGTGATTTTCTAGCGCAAAAACTAGTGGCAGATAGCAGCAGCGGCGGTCTTGACCATCAGCTGGTGATTAGCACCGCCTGCGAAACACCATTCAGTGTCCAGCTCACCATCTAACGCATCGACAACCCTCAGGGCTGGGCGCGGGGGTGGCTATGGCAAGATCCTCCCCTGCACAACCCTAGAGTGATTTTCGCCGAATTGCGCGAAGAACGCATTTCCGCCACTGCCGCGCGGGACATTTTTGGTGACGGCAGGCAAATCGATATTGCCACAACAGCCGCCACCCACTGATTGCCTTAGGCGGCCGGCAGTTTGACCATCTTACGTAGCGAGTTCAGTGGATTCGGCACTTCTTCATCTGGTTTAAGTTGTGGCCAGGCTGTCGCCGACACCTCGCCGATATAGACATCGCCTCGTGAATCGGCACAGATACCGTGTGGCGAAATAAACTGGCCCGGCTCATTGCCAGCACCGTTGTAATCGCCAATGCGCGCCAGCAGCTTGCCATTATTGTCGACGATGCTAACCCGCGGCCCAAGGTTAGGAGCCTTGCGATTGACCCCCATCGTTGGTCCGCATTCACCAATATAGCAGACCGGACACTTTCCCGGCGGCATAAATAGGCCGCTTGGCCGGTGCAGATTGTTCCATTGGGTTTCGTATCTTCCATTGCCATCAAAGACCTGCACACGATGGCTTTCTCGGTCAGCCACATAAACCCAACCATTCCCGTCACAGGTGATGTTGTGAGAAATATTGAACTGGCCGGGATTTGTTCCCGGCTCGCCCCACGACAGCAGCAACTTTCCATCCGGCGCGTATTTATGGATCCGCGCATTACCGTATCCATCAGAAACGTAAAGATCTCCCTCCGGTGACATGGCGGTATGCGTGCAACGATGGAATGGCTCGCCACTCATGTAAGGTGATGGCTTTCCCGGGATACCAAGCGTCATCAGTATCTTGCCATCCGTTGTGCATTTACGCACCGTATGGTCGCCGTCATCCGTCAGATATAATGTGCCGTCGGGTGCAAAATGGGCGCCATGGGCACGCGGGAATACGCCTTCGCCCCAGGATGTCTTAAAGTTGCCCTCGCGATCAAAGACCATCATCGGATGGGGACTGCGGCAGAAGACGTAGACATTGTCCTTATCATCGACAGCGACCGAGCCAACTTCGCGCCACTCCATGCCCGCCGGCACCTTGGCCCAGCCATTGATGATCTTAAACCTGAAGTCACCCTCGCCCTGAATGGACAGATCGGCAGTCTCGGACATTTTTTCTGCTCCCCTTAGTTTTGTTCCTGGAACGATTTGTTCCAGCGCCGGACCACTAGTACCCTATTTAAGCACATTAGCGCCGGCAAAACCCTCTACGAAGATTTTCCGCCCCCCCCCGGCACCCGATGACGCTATGACAGGCCACAAGTTAACCGTAGACTAAGCAACGCTGGCAACCCCAGCCACACCCGACAAATAGTCCATTGCCTATTTCCTGGAAACCATCGTGATTACACCGGTCACAAATCTGGTCCGCGCGTGGCATAGCGCACCGCCGACCCTGCGTGGCATTCTCCTAATCTTATGCGGCACCTTCCTTGGGGCCACCTCAGACGCGCTAATCCGCCATACATCCGCCGAGATACACCCGTTCGAGATCGTCTTTTTCCGCTGTTTCTTTGCCTTAGTCTTTCTATCCCCAACGCTGTTTCGTGCTGGCATAGGCTCCCTAAAGACCAAGCGTTTAGGCACCCACGCCATACGCGCATGCGTGCAGACAGTCACCATGCTGCTTGGTTTCCTGGGCTTCGCCT
>CAUZNJ010000280.1:0-3213 GCA_963580965.1 Alphaproteobacteria bacterium
AGAGGGTCGAGGATGCCTCTTCCGGCATATACCCCCTCCGTTACAACCTGAACCAATCGCGGATCGAATTGCCGCTCTGAAAAGACACAAGTGGGACCGAGAGTTCGAATCTTATTGCGAATATCTACTAAGCGACGAGCACCGGGCATGATGTCCGCCTTAATAGTGATAGAAGCAGCGGCTTCAATACGGAATCGGCGCTCGAAATAGTGATAAGCATCGTGGAAAACGATGAAGGGCCTTCCCCGCACATTAGAAAGCTGTGCATCAACATCCGCCACCAAGACATCTAGCCGCCGGGCCATAGTATTCTCGTTGGCCCGATAGATGTCGGCATTATCCGGATCAATAGTGACGAGCGCCCCGGCAATCGCCCGCAACATCGCCTTCGCATTCAGTGGGTCTAGCCAGGTGTGAGGATCCACCGCGCTACGCGCATGTTCGTTCGGGGTCTCTTCATCATGGCCGTGAGCCTCGAATTCATCATGGTCGTGAGCCTCGAAAGAACCACGCTCGCGCATCGGCAAGTGTTGCACGCCGGGAGCAGAACCGAGGGCAACAATCTTCGCACTGTCAGCAATCGTCTTAAGTGGCGCGGCGAGGAAGACCTCTAGATTTGGCCCAACCCAGAACACAACCGCAGCATCGCGCAATGCTGCCGCATCTGATGGTCTGAGGTTGTAGGTATGAGGAGAGCGAGGTCCACGAACGATCAAGTGAGGCTCACCCGCACCCGCCATAACCGCCGAAACCAGAGAATGAATCGGTTTAATGGTCGCCACAACGTTCGCCGCACCAGCACTTCCAGCGAGCAAAAAAGTGACCACAAGGGCGGATAAGTTAACGTGGTGACGTGTGGGAAACATGCTATTCAAACCCTTCATGTGCTATGCTGTGAGTTTTGTCATGTTATGACATAACATAATCTATATGTAATGCTATAACATTCAATAAATTAATACCATAGTGGCTATGAATAGGAAATTACTCATGGAAAATCAGGTTGGAGACTTCCTTGTCGAGGCATCTGGCATTGGTGTTTTCCGTGGAGGGCGCTGGCTTATTCACGATATTGATCTTGCTGTTCGAAGTGGTGAGATTGTTACCCTGATTGGACCAAACGGTTCGGGAAAGAGCACTACCGCGCGGACTACACTTGGAATCCTCAAACCTGATTCTGGTACTGTCCGCCGGCTCCCAGGGATGACCGTCGGATACGTGCCACAACGCCTGCACATCGACCGTACCCTGCCGCTGACGGTTGAACGATTAATGACCTTGACGTCCCCCCTAACGGAGGCACAAGTGCTAGAAACCCTGGAATGGGTAGAAATCAGTCACCTAGCCAAGGCGGAAGTTCAATTACTATCGGGCGGTGAATTTCAGCGGGCGATGCTGGCCCGAGCTCTCGCGCGCAAGCCGGACCTACTGGTCCTCGACGAGCCTGTCCAGGGCGTCGACTTCACTGGCGAGGTAGCTCTCTACGATCTGATCCGGCGCATCCGAGATGAAACGGGCTGCGGCATTTTACTGATCTCCCACGACCTGCATATCGTCATGGCGCAGACCGATACGGTTGTCTGCCTTAACGGTCACGTCTGCTGTCACGGCACCCCGCAATCAGTTTCACAGAACCCAGAGTACATCCGCCTATTCGGCCGAAAGGCGGCAGAAACCCTGGCTATCTATCGCCACCACCATGATCACGTCCATGGAGTCGACGGCCATATCGCTAATACCAAATACGTGCATGATCCGGCTAAGCATAATACTATTAATCATGACAAGGATGGACCTGACCATGCTTGACGATTTTCTCGTCCGAGCCCTTTTCGCAGGTGTCGGTCTGGCGCTGATAACAGGTCCACTCGGTTGCTTCATTGTCTGGCGACGGATGTCCTACTTCGGGGATACCATGTCCCATTCGGCGTTGCTCGGCATTGCCCTCGCCCTACTGTTAAACATCAACATGATGACCGGCGTATTCACCGTCGCAGCGTTAGTCTCCGTTGCGTTGCTACTGCTCCAGCGCAACGATGCCTTGCCGGCGGATGCCCTACTCGGCATCCTTTCTCACTCAACTTTGGCAGCAGGACTAGTTCTCGTCACCTTCATGACCTGGGTGCGCATCGACCTAATGGGCTTACTCTTCGGCGATATTCTATCCGTAACCCGTATTGATATTGCCACCGTATGGATCGGCGGCACGGTCATGCTCGGAATTATCACCTTCCTATGGCGGCCGCTTTTGGCGGCCACCGTGAACACTGAACTGGCCGAAGCCGAAGGCCTGTCTCCTGGTCGCTCCCGCCTTATATTTATGCTGCTGATGGCCGCCGTCATCGCCATTGCCATGAAAATCGTTGGCATTCTATTGATTACATCACTACTGATCATTCCCGCCGCCACGGCCCGGCGCTTTGCGACGACGCCCGAACGCATGGCCATTTTTGCCTCCCTAGCCGGCGCGCTGGCCGTTGCTGGGGGCCTCGCCGGTTCACTACGGTTCGATACGCCGTCAGGTCCGTCAATCGTCGTCGCCGCGTTAGTGCTATTCCTAGCAAGCCTATTCGCCAGTCGGCACCGAAACAGGGTACCAGGCCAACCGGAGCAAGAACCGCTATGACGGAAACGCCAACTTTGACCCGTAATCAGACGCTGGTGATAGAGGCTCTCACCGAGGCGGCCACGCCGCTGAGCGCCTATACCATCCTCGACAAGCTACGGAACAATGGCTTTCGGGCGCCGCTGCAAGTCTACCGGGCACTGGATAAGCTACTTGGCTATGGCCTCATTCACCGACTGGAGAGCCTCAACGCCTTCGTTGCCTGTGCCCACCCCCACAATCATAGGACAGGAACGGTCGCCTTTGCCATTTGCGAGACCTGCGGCCAGGTCTTCGAATTTGCCGATGAATCCGTACAGGGCCGGCTACGATCGTGGTTCATCGACCACGATTTCCAGCCGACCAAAACAACGATCGAAATTCGCGGTCGTTGCGGCGCCTGCCGTGCTGATGACGAAACACCGATTCCGGCCGAGCGAACATCATGATCGCTGTTATTTTCGAAGTCTGGCCAATAGAGAAATACCGCCAATCCTATCTTGACACGGCTGCATATTTACGAGAAACGGTTGAAAGCATTGATGGATTTATTTCCATCGAACGCTTTGAAAGCCAGTCTGATCCGACAAAAATTCTTTCTCTATCTT
>CAUZNJ010000281.1:0-3205 GCA_963580965.1 Alphaproteobacteria bacterium
CTTCCGTGCCAAGACCTACGGAAAACTCACCGGCAATGATCCGTGAGCGAACATCTGGATAACGCGGTAATTTCTTGACATTCTGCTGTTTCAGTAGCGTGTTCAAATACATTACTGCTTTCTCTTCACCGAATGCATAGGAAAAATAAATCCACGGGGAGGGCGAGCGTGGCATCGCGATCTTGCCCTTCCATTTCGGCTTTAGAAGATCGTCATAGGTGCGGGGTTCATCTCCCGCTTTAACTAACTTGGTATTAATCGTTACCATCGTGAGATAACTGTCATGAGTCTTTATACCGTATTCACCCTGCATTAAATCTTTCGACAGACCAAATTCTTTTGCCCAGTTAAATTTGACAATTGCATTCCCATTGATCAGAGCGCGTGGGCTTGACGTCCAAAAGATATCGAGACCTGTTGGCACCTGGTTCTTCAACGCGCGAATAACTTCAACGCGTTTCCGGGTGTGGCGACCACCTATTTGATTGAGCTTAATCTTAGTGCCATAAAAAGAATTAAATCCTGCATTCATCATTTTGACTTGGCGTGGATTCATCGTTGTACCGAAGACGGTCGCTTCGGCTTCCTTAACAGCTGCTGGTATAAGCTTTTGGACTGCAGCTGGCATGCCAGCTGCTAATGCGGTGACTGACGCGCTGGCGAGTAGGCCGACCGCGGCCGTCAGGGCGAATACTGTTTGAATGGTTCGTTTCATATCTTTTCCTCCTTGTTTGCTTTCAAAGTTTTTCATTGGTGTCCGGTCTTAATGCCAGACTTCTTTTGTTACCCCTCGCCAGATTTTTGCTTTCTGCCAGGAATTAAAAATGATAGTGCAGCGGCTCCAGTTTTCGAGGCCCAGTTCCTAAAGGAACTGCGGCGTCTGATACTGTTGCCGCGAATTTCTTGCATACCCGTCATACGGCGCGCAAAGAGCGCCAGCAAAACCAAAACGATAATCATATAAATCGCAACGGCGGCGGCAGCATTCTGTTCGCCATTGGTTTGCAAGTTGAAGATGAGCGTCGAGACAACTTCAGAATTCCCAGTGTTCATCACCAAAGGCAGGGTCAGGTCGCGTGCAGCGATCATACCGACCATCAAGGCCGAATAAAAAATGGCGGGGGCCATAAGTGGCAAAAATATTCGGCGGAACGTATCCAATTTTGAGACACCCGAGACATAAGCCGCCTCATCCAATTCAAATTGGATTTGCAATGAAGTCGCATTCATTGTGCGGGTGCAATAGGCGAGCATTCGGGTGCCCATGGCAATTGCCACCAGCCAAATGGTGCCAAATATTGGTAACCAGTGATAGATCGCGATGCCCAGAAATTGAAAAGCAACGCCGGTGACAATAGTTGGCACGGCTGGTGCAAGAAACACAATACTATCGACCCAGCGCGCGCTTCCATGCTGACTGCGCGTCACCAGCCAGGTGATACTAATCGCCAGACTGGCCGCAATAATCACCGACCCCACCATCAGGATTAGTGTGTTTTTCAAGGGTTCCCCGATCCAAGAGAGGGCATCGGCAAAGCTAGCGAGACTGACTGATTGCAGCGCCGCAATAGACGGTGGTTGGAAGAATGGTACAAGTGCCACCCAAATTATGGTGATCACCGGAACCACTATGCTGGCCATCAACCAAAAACCGACACAGCAATAGGCTGCCCAGCGCAAACGGCCAAGCGGCTGCGGCGCCGACGCACGAACTTTACCGCCTACGACCGCGTATTTCTTTGCCTGTTTGAGGTACCGCGCATAGAACATGATGGCGCCACCGCAGATCGCAAACAACAGGACACCAGCAGCACCAGCAAAACCTAGATTGGGAGGTCCGTCTGATTCGGCGATAGCGTCATAAATCCACAGTACCAGGACGTCGCCGGGCATGCCGATGATAGCCACAAAATCAAACATTTCGACGCCGATGACAAAGTAAAAGATCGATACGGCAATCATGCTTGGGGCAAGCAACGGAAGGACAACCCGTTGGATTGTGCTCGCCTTTGAAACACCGCTGACCCAGGCAGCTTCTTCGAGCGACGAATCGAGATTGCGGAATGCCGGCAGCATCATAAAAACTCCGCCCGGTACCAGTACGATGCCCTGCAAGAAGCACACCCACGAAAGCTGATAGACATCAAATAGAGCGCCACCGTTGAACTTGGTCATCTCGAAAAGCTGGTTGACCAGACCAGATGTCGGGTTAAACAGCCATACGTAGGACATGGCCGTAATAAAGCCAGGGATAGCAAGCTTCGCCGTCAGCAGTGTGAACAGACCGGTACGATAACGGAAGTCAGTCCGCGCCAATAACCACGCAAAAGGGAATGAGAACAGAAACATCCAGAATACGGTGCCGAAACCAAGCAAGACCGTTCGACCCGCGACACTGCCCAGCGTCTCCTGCGACAACAGTTCTACATAGTTCGCCATTGAGTAGCGATCGACATCGCCCTCTTCGCTAAAGCTTGTGATAATATTGCCGAAAACGGATATGAAGACCAAAAAAAGTCCTACCCCAGCGAGTAAATAAACCCACCCTATGCCAAATGCTCTAGCCGGCACGGGATGCTCCTTCACCGGCTAGGCCACCTTCAAGGTCTTCAGAAACGAGTCCCCGGGCTGGCGTCACAATAACAGTGTGATTGGGTGGAAACCGCAATCCAACCGTATCCCCTTTGTTAACCGCCTTGTCATGATGGCATTTAACCCGGATCGATTGACCTACCGCATCAACCGTATGAACAAAGCCTTCGCCGACATAATCAGAAGCGATTACAGTGCCTGTTAGGCTGTTTTGGGTTTCACCATCGTCGACAATCTCGATATCTTCCGGTCGTATGCCAAAAACACAATTATCTCCTGTGGTCATCGAGGTTTTGCTTGCATTTTGTGCCTTGAAGTTTCCGAATGGCGTTCTTATTGACGCCTCATCGGCGATCTCGCCATCAAAACTGGCTTGGTAGATATTCATATCGCCGAGAAAGCGCGCGACAAATTCATTTTCCGGTCGGTGATATATTACCCGAGGCTGATCGAGCTGTACGATGCGTCCCTGTTCCATCACCGCGATACGGTCACCGGTCTCCAATGCTTCGGCCTGGTTGTGAGTGACGTGGATCGTTGTCAGGCCTAGCTCATGCATAAGATCCCGCATCTGGGAGCGCAGGCGGATTTGCAATTTCAGATCGAGGTTACT
>CAUZNJ010000282.1:0-3194 GCA_963580965.1 Alphaproteobacteria bacterium
TGCTACTGAACCTGTTTGGTGATGTAATGCCCCATATTTATGCGGATGCACAATCCTTGTCGAAGACCGAGCGAGACCTGTACCAATTTTAACTATTTGTTAATTATCAATAGGTTGTGGTTGATGTCTTGTACAATTCAAGATGAACTGTAAAGTTTTCCGACAGTTGCCGGTGTTTACGGCCCGAATCCAATCGAAATTATTTACATAATTATTGTACGAGTATCTTTCAGGATAGCATGGGCGAGTGACAATGCAGTCGTTGCGGAAGTCTTCGGATTGTCGGGCGCTGGCATTCCTCGGCACTCGACAGTCAATTTGCCAAATTCTCCCTCGGCATCTATACGGCCTACGTTATTTGGCGCAACGTCAGGGTCGGCGACAAGTTGGATTTCTGTGTCATCCATGCCAAGTCCAGCTAGCGCAACTGTTGCAGCCAAGTTTGCGTTTTTTGGGTAAAGGCGTGCTGCTTCCCGAGCGGGGCCGGTAAAGAGTTCGGTCTTTTCGGTCATATTCCCGAGATCAAACTTTTCGTCGGCTGGGGTGCCCTGCCAGGCCATTGGCGGTTTGGTGGACGTGTAACGGACTGATTTAAGGCCACCAATCTGTAAGGAGTTCATACCGTCGATTCCGGCGATTGCCCCTGATGGCATAACAAGACGAGAGCTATTTCGTGCACAAATCGCAGTTAGCTTGTTTCGCAATTCATCATTTGCGAGAGCCCCGGTCGAGATAACGATGAGATCGATGCCAGCGTTTAAAACCGCTTCGCCATACTCGACGATGGCGCCTTGCCCGGCGCATTCTGCTACGACGTTAGGAGAGAGCCGAATAAGGTCTTTGATTGTCGTGACGACCGCAATTGAACTATCGAGCGCCGCGCGGGCCTCCTGTTCTCTGTTCTCTCGGACGAGGACGCCAACGATTTTAACGTGACCGTCGTGGTCATGTTCAGCGACTTTGTCGAGGGCTATACGGGCAATCGCGCCATAGCCGATCAGGGCAACTTTTTTCATCGGAACCTCAGTGTTTCTATTTTGTCGGATCGTACCGGACAGGCGTTGGAAATGCCAACAGGTGACTTCCGACATTGAGGACCCTAATTTGGTTGGTATGGGGTCTGGCCCCAATCGATGAATTAGAAGAATGGTGGACGCCCAAATGGATCAGGTTTCAGGTTTAAACGGAGATCTTTCCGAACGGCTTGTTATCGACACGAATACAATGGAGTGGCAATTGAGCCCAAGTCCGAGCGTGTGGCGCAAACGGCTTTATCACACGGGGACTGCAGAAGCGGGGGTGGTGACGTCAATTGTCCGTTATGACCCGGGCAGCAGCTTTACCTCTCATGAACATCCGGGTGGCGAAGAAATATTTGTGATCGACGGGGTGTTTTCCGGTGAAGCAGGAGATTATCCAGCAGGCAGTTTTATTCTTAACCCAGAAGGATTTTCTCATGCCCCGTCATCGGCCCCCGGCTGCACTTTGTTCGTGAAACTACGTTAATATGCCGGGGAAAGGCCCCAAGTTAGGCAGGATATTAACGCGATAGCTAAGACCCAATGGTACTGTTGAGTCGATTATGCTCGATCAACAAGACGGCTTTGATAAAAGAACTCTGGTCGTTCGTATCATGCCTGACGGAAAAGTGCCGATGCATGGACACCTTAATGGTGAAGAGGTTTTCGTACTGGAGGGGAGTTTCGAGGATCAGATGGGCAGCTACTCGGCCGGTACCTGGATTAGAAAACCGATTGGCAGCAAGCATTCACTGGCTTCGAAAGATGGTTGTATGTTTTTTATCAAAACCGGCTGTTTTCCAACGGACGACTAAAACCAGTTAGAATTTTTAATGCCGGTGTACAGCAGTCTGAGGGCAAGACCCGTCAAGGTTACTCGAAATATGATCTTGAATAGTTTTTCGGGCATGATTTTGAGAAGCATGCGCCCCAGATAGCTGCCGAGAAATGCCGTCGCGATCATTACGGCAATCAGCGGAATGTAGGCTGCAAGCGTAAAGCCCAGAAATCCAAAGACCGGTATCTTTAAACCGTGGATCAAGGTCATGAAACTGTATTGGGTGCCGACGAATTCGTGGCGATTGTCGCATGCTTTTTGCACATAAGGAGCGATGACGACGCCGCTTGAGCCGATAAAGAGTGCGAGGACCGTGCCACCAAACCCGAGGCCGAAGAACTTTTTATGCGAATAGGTGGATGATGCAGGCGCGGGAGCCCAGCAGGCATAGAGGATGAACACTGCCAGTACGACTTGTAGAATGGCCGTTGGCAGATTTACGACAACATTGGCGCCCAATATGGCACCGAGAACGGCGCCAACTGAAAAAGCTGGTAATAGATCCTGCCTGATATGTTTAAACATCAGAATTGTACGACCGACATTGGTGCCAAGAAGAACGGCCCCATGTAGCGGGATCAGGATCGTCGGTGGAAATACTGTGGTCATGAAGGCGAGCAGCATCACGCCGCCTCCGAGGCCGGCACCGACACCCATAGCACCTGAGAGGCAACTAAGGACTGACATGAACAAAAATGTTGTGGGTGTTATGCCGGGGACGGAGCTAAAAAATTCTATCACGATGTGCTCACTTCGCACTTTCGTTTGGACTGCGCAATGCCAGGGCAATAATAGTACCGAGCGCCATCGATACGCTGCCAGCCAGGAAGATCGGCGTGTAGCTGCCAGTCAGGTCAAAGGCGGTGACGTAGCCGTAGGCTGCGACGGCTTGCAGAATAGTCGAGATTAGGGCCGACATTCGCCAAACTGGCGCCATGCCATCAGGGCCCATCAGCTGATGAAAGCGTCCAGACATTATAGCTGTTAAACCGGGTTGCGCGCCGACGACGAGGGAGGACATTACCAGAGCCCAGCCAGCGGAATTCATGAAAGGGAGCGCAATGCCGCTGGCCACGGCTGCGAAGGCAAGCGCAAGTCCTGAACGAAAGCCTATACGATCTGCCAGCCGGCCCCACAGATATGTACCGCCGATGGCCCCAAGCCCGAACAGTACCCAATGCATGCCACCGAATTCGATGTCCCTACCGAGGCCTCGAACCAGGTAATCGACCCAATAAATTGTGTGCGGGATGAGTCCTATGGAGAACAGGACGCGCGTTGCGATTAAGCCGGTCATCGTCAAATTCCAGCGAATTTTTGGGTGCGGTGAATTAGCC
>CAUZNJ010000283.1:0-3193 GCA_963580965.1 Alphaproteobacteria bacterium
CCCACCAGCTCAGGCCCTATCGTGGCGGCGGTGACAAGAAGCACAAGATAGATCAGCGAGACCAGCGCGAACCGATCACCGAGCAACAGGGTAAACGCCGCGCTAAGGCCACTTTTCGGCGGCTGCGCCTGGGCAAAGTTGAGACTATCTTTTGTCGTCATGCCGGCCTCAATTCAGCCGTATCCGAGGATCAAGTAGCGCATAAAGGATATCGATTACAATATTGAGCGCGAGGATGATAACTGCCGTCACCAGAACGGCTGCTTGTATGACGGCAAAATCACGCTGGGTGATAGCGTCGATCATGGTTTTTCCAATGCCCGGCCAGCCGAAGACAGTCTCAACGATGACGGCGCCGTTGACGATGCCACGGGTCTGATCGCCTGCGACCGTGACAGCGGCGATGACCGAATTGCGAAGGGCATGGATGAAAACAATGCGTTCTTCCTGCATGCCTTTGGCACGCGCGGCCTTGATGTATGGTGATGCCAGTGTGCTGATCATCGAACCGCGCACTACTTGGGTCGTCGTTCCTGTGATTTTTAGCATGAGGACGAATATAGGCAGAACCCAATACGCAGGTCCGCCAACGCCGGAGGTTGGTAGCCATCCAAACTGCACCGCGATCACCAGGATACCAATTATGGCGACCCAAAAATCAGGTGTGCTGGCTGCCGCCAGGGAAAGCACACTAGCTATTCGGTCGAATATGGACGCTGGCCGGTAGGCCGCCAGCGGCCCCACGGTCATCGCTACCAGCATGGCCAGGACGACGGTCACTGCTGCGAGCTTCAAGGTCCACGGCAGAGCTTCAACGACGACTTGCATGGCCGGCTGGTTGCGCCGGTACGACTTGCCGAAATCAAGATGGGCGGCACCTTCCACATAACGCCCGAACTGCACGAGGATAGGATCGTTAAATCCGTTGCGTTCCCGGAAGTCCTCGATCGTCTTCTTGGTCGCATTTTCCGGCAGGTACAGAAGCGCCGGATCGCCCGTCAGACGGCCGAGGAAGAATACAAGAACGATGAGAGTGGTCAGCGCGATGATGCTGTGCAGCGTCCGCCGGCCAATAAACTCCAACAACGCTCAGTCTCCGATCTTAGCCCCTAGCGCGTCACACGTCTGACGTGCTGGGCTGCTGGGCGGCAATGGCCTAGGCATCCCGGCCCGCCCGTACAATACGGACGAACCGGAAACACCAAGCTAGTTGCGCCACAAAACGCGGCGCCCTGTCACCAGATTTACTTGAACGTGATCGTAGACAAGTGGATCGCGCTGTTGGTGAACACCGTTGGCTGAAAGTCGATACGCGGTCCGACGGCAGCATAGCCAACCATGTGGTAGAGCATAACATTCGGGAACAGGGCATCTACCTGAACCATCGTCTGCTGCCATGCCCAGGTACGTTCAGCCCCCGAAGCCTGGGACGAATAATCGATGATCGCGTCTATATAGGAATCGTTGGTCTTCGACTGGCCAGCCCTGGAATGCCAGCGGGCGGAAATGGTACCAGCTGGATCGCCAAGGGTGTTGTCATGCTGATCCACAATGATCTGCGGCGGGCGGCCTTCAGCATAGGGTTTTTTCTGGATACGGTTCTTCTGTGCCGATTCGTACATCTGCACGCGAACGTTTAGTCCGATGTCGTTGTACATCGACGCCAGAGCCTGGATCAGTTCGAAGTCACCGGGGAAATGGCCGATGCGCCCGACGAACTCAATTTCCTTATCAACGTCGACCCCGTCAGCCTTGGCGCTGGCGATCAGCGCCCTGGCAATTTTGGGGTTATAGGCTGGGATTTCGATGCGTGGGTTGAAGCCGTCGATCTGCGGCACGAACAGATGCGTGGCTTTGATGACGTCCGGTCCGACAGTGACCTTTAGCGCATCACGGTCGATGCCGTAATTCATGGCGGCACGGACACGCTTATCGCTCATTGGTTCGAGCAGAAGATCAAGGTTTAGCCGGGTCGTTTCCGCGTTCGGATAAGCGGTGCCAAACCCCGGTGTCACATCCTGCGGTGCGATGATTGGCGCCAGATCCGCCTCGCCCTGCTTGACCATGGCTGCGCGCACGGACGACTCAGACCGCCACACATAGATGGCCTTTTCGACCGCAGGCTTTGCGCCCCAATAGTCGGCATTGCGTTCCAGGACGATCTGCTGTCCCGCCTGCCAGCTGGCAAACGTATATGGGCCGGTGCCCCCTCCGGCGCCGGGCTCGCGTGTCATTTCACCGGCTGGCATGCCCTTGGTCGAATAGATTGGATGAGTCGATACGATCAGCGGGAAAATAGGATCCGGCTGCTCGGTGGTGATATCCAGTGTGTAGTCGCCGACGATATCAACCTTGATCTTACGGTCACCGAAATACTTGGTACGAGTCTGGCAACCCATGTCCGGGTTCATGGTCCGGTCGATGGAGCTTTTGACGGATGCGGCATTCAGCGCGCCGCCGTCATGAAATTTGACGCCTTTACGGAGCTCAAATCGCCAGGTCAGGTCGCTTTGTTGTTTCCATGACGTAGCCAGGTGGGGAGTAAGAACGCCAGTTTCGATGTCGCGGACGGCAAATGTCTCGAAAACATTATCCATAATCACGCGGCCGACGTGGTTTGACTTCGCCTGACAGGGTTCAAGTTCACCGGGCTCGTCCGGCAGGACGATGGTCACATCTCGGTTCTGTGCAAGCGCGTCGTCGGAAATGAGGATCGCCACCAATGCGGCAGACGCGATCAGCGCCCCCGCTACAAATCCGACCTGGGGCATCACGCCCCCCCGAATAAATAACTGATTACCCATAATATTGCTCCCTGCTCGTGTGGACTCATATCAACGATAGTATTTGGCAGATAACATGGCCGCATCGCGCTCAGTAAAATTGACTAGAGGGCGGCTCTTTATAATTATAAAAAAAATTATCAGAAATAATAAAACCTATCAACTTTAATTCAAGCATGAGTCGATTTACCAAAGTCTTAATAATATTGTGGGGTATTATTACATAATATTGTGGGGTATTATTACGTTAATTATATAAAAAACTTAGTTTGTATTTGGACTGGAAATTCCTCTGCATCTAAAGGAATGGCCCTTTTTGAAATCAGCACCGCCCTCGCACTTCCAACAAGCACGGTAATCATCGGGGGGGGGGGATCAATAACCGTAACTGGGCTGGAGACGGCCCAGTG